>JANTGB010000303.1 GCA_024763115.1 Desulfobulbaceae bacterium
GCGCCGACCTGATCACGAAAATCTACGGCACCCTGTAACCAGTTACAATTACAGGGGTTAGCGAAGTTATAGCGCTTACCCCATGAGTAGTTACAATTTGGGAAATTATTCAGCAAAAAATATCTTGGCGGGATCAAGCCATTCAAGCGGATCTTCCGGGGTGGTGGAGTGGCGGATTTCCAGGTGCAGACCCTGGCTGAGCAGGCCGACATGATTGCTGGCTAATCCTATAACTTCACCTTTATTTACCTGCTCACCAACTTTTTTTGTTATCTTGTCCAGGCCGCCGATTAAACTGTAATACTGTTCACCGTGATCTATGATAATTAACTTGCCGTAGCCTCTTAAAAAGTCGGCAAAGACAATTTTGCCGGCAAATAAGGCCTTGACTTCCGCGCCCGGCTCGGTTCGGATATCAATGCCGTTGGCAAGGGTCGTGATATTAAATTTTTCATCCCGGCTTTTGCCGAACCGTTTAATGATTTTACCTGGAGCCGGAGGGTTGAGCCTACCGCGCTGGACTGAAAATCTCCGGCCGGCGCTGGGTTTTCGTTTTTTGTAAGGTTCCAGGGGGTAGGCCTTGATTTTTTCAAGATTTTTTTGATTCTGGATATCGGCAAATTGTTGCTCAAGATCAGCAATGGTCCGGGTCAGCTTTCCGGCTGCCTTTTCCATTTCCCTGATGGCCCGTTTGTAAAGTTTTTTCTCCGTGCTCACCCGGTTTAACAGTTTTTGCCTGGACAGGCGCATAGAGTTAAGTTCCTGCTGCTGGGCCTTGACCCTGCTGATTGCCAGATCCAGTCTTTCTTTTTCCGCCATGTATATTTTTCGGGCCTCTTCAAGTTCTTTTATTTTTTTCTTATAATCGTTGAACATCCGGCGGTCATTGCGCAGCATGTAATGAAAATATTCTTTGAATTTGAGTAGATCAGGCAATGATTCAGCCGAGAAAACGGCATTTAAAAAGCCGATGTCGCCCAGCCGGTAATAGGCGGCCAGCCTTTTTTTCATGTGTTTTTGCAAGATGATTTTTTCATTTTTGGTCTTGTTCAGGATCTCTTCTTTTTCCCTGGTCAGCTGTTCCTGTTTCTTTACCTTTTCCTGCAACCGGATGAGCTCAAGCCCGGCCTCAATTATTTTCCGATCAATTTTTTCCAGTTCGGCCAGCAGATCTATTTCATGGCCTTTTGATTTTTTTACCTTGAGTAAATGATCTGATATGCCCTGCCGGACCCGGTTAATTTTTTTCTTCTGTTCCTGTAGTTGTTGTTTCAGCCGACTCTCCGTATCAGCAAAACAGACGGCAATGGAAGTTGTCGTAAGAATCAGGCAGAGCAGCAGACCGGTTATCGCGGTAAAACCTGCAGCCTTATATTGTTTACGAAAAGGTGTAAGCATTTTTGTCTTATATGCGGACAAATTTACGAATAGAGAAGAGGCTGCCCACTGTGCAGAGACAGATGCTACAGACAAATATCAGGGCTGCCTCGGTAAAGGGCAGGAAGGAAAATTCAAAGAGATTAAGGAAACCGGGGCCGTTGAAATGATTCTGAATCCAGAGAAAACAGAAATAAAGAGCGGTCATTCCCATGGTGGAACCAAAAACGCCCTGGAGAAATCCTTCGATCAGAACCGGGCCCTTGATAAAAGCGTTTGTCGCGCCCAGCAGGCGAAAAATTTCCAGTTCATCCTGGCGGGCCACCAGGGTGAGACGAATGGTGTAGGAGACCATAAAGGTTGCGGTCAGGGTTAGCAGGGCTCCACTTAAGAGGACAATGATGCGCGACAGATTGACAAAATAACCAAATCGTTCAACCCAGCCATGGCCGTACTGAACCTTCATGGCACCGGGCAGGGTGGTGAGATATTCGGAAAAGTCCTTGATTCCGGCCAGATTTTTAAAGTCTTTTTTTAAGTATATTTCAATGGAATAGGGAAGAAACGAGCCGTCAAGATCATCTAATACATCCCGGTCATTGCCTAACTGTTCGCCAAGTCGGGTAAATGCCTCGGTCGGGGAGATAAAGATTATTTTTTCCACCTCACTGAATTCCCTTATTTTTTTTTCAAGGGCCGGTCGCAGTTCCGGGACAACCTCCTGGTCGAGAAAGACAATCAGCCGCAGTTCATCACCCAGCCGGGCCGCCCCCTGCAATACGTTATTATATATGAGGTAAAAGAAGGAAAAAAAGAGGACGGACAGGGTTACCGTAAGCAGGGTCATAAGCTGGGCTCCCCAGGTCTGGCGAAAATTCCGTCCTGTCTGGGTAAGAATAAAAAATAGATATCTCATGTTTCCGTCCCCTGTTCTCTGTCTTCCGGCTCCTGACCCGTAATATCAAGTTCTCCGCCGTCGAGATGAAATATTCTGCAGTGGCTGTCTCGGTAAATTGACTTATCATGAGTAGCAATTACCACGGTTGTTCCTTCTTCGTTAAGCTGGGAAAAAAGCGCCATTACATCAGTGCCGGCCTGGGAATCAAGGTTGCCGGTGGGTTCATCGGCCAGCAAGAGAATCGGTCGGGCCGCCGCTGCCCTGGCAATTGCCACCCTCTGCTGTTCGCCCCGGGAAAGTTTATCGGTTCTTTTATAAATTTTATTAGTCATATTAAGGACATTAAGAACTTCGTGAATCCGGGAGCGGATTGTTTTGCCATCCATGAATTTAACTTCAAGGGCCATGGCAATGTTTTGAAACACGGTAAGCCGGGGCAGCAGCCTGAAGTCCTGGTAGGCAACGCCGATTTTCTGCCGGAGCGCCTGCATTGCCGCAGGTTTTATTTTACTTAAATCATTTCCGGCAATATCAATAAATCCCTTGGTCGGCTTGTCGATGTTGCATATCAATTTGATCATGGTGGTCTTACCCGCTCCGCTCGGTCCGGTCAGAAATACCATTTCTCCTTTATTTATTTTAAAGGAAATATCCACCAGGGCCAGAATATCAGGAGGGTAGACCTTGGAAATTTTAACAAATTCGATAATAGCGGGATGATCGTCGGATATCATGTTAATGTCTTCTGCTTACTGTCTGTTTATTTTTTGATGTGTCGTAACTACTCATGGGGTAAGCGCCTAATATGCGCAAACCGCAGTATTTGTGACTGCTCGGAGTCTGCGCTTACCTGCAAGGTGCTGGTAAGCGACCGGAAGGAGACTCCAGGTAAGTGACCGGAGGGAGACTCCAGGTAAGCGACCGGAGGGAGACTCCAGGTAAGCGACCGGAGGGAGACTCCAGGTAAGCGACCGGAGGGAGACTCCAGGTA
>JANTGB010000304.1 GCA_024763115.1 Desulfobulbaceae bacterium
TGTGCTTTAGCTGTGTTCAAACAGGCTGGCGCAGCATACTAGTGCTATGTAAGACAGACTGTTTGGGCGCAGATGAAGTGCAGCTGAACAGTTACAAGATTTTTTCCACTTTAGTGGGTTGGGGGCCTAAGCGCCTGAAAAACATTAATTCAATAACTAGCTTATATTACCCCGTTTAACGGTGTCAAGAAGATTTGTTAACAAAGGAAATAATTGTGAATAGAAGGGCGGAACCGGAAATTATGAACGGCTATAAACAGGTCAAAGCCTATGCCAAGGCGGATTTTAACGGCCCCAATCAGATGTTTGTTGATTTGTTCGGTGAAAATTTTCCTTTATTTTCATCAGGCCGGGTTCTTGATCTGGGCTGCGGCCCGGCTGATATCCCCCTGCGATTTGCCGGGCGCTACGAGCAATGCCGGGTGGTGGCCATGGATGGGGCTGAACGGATGCTGGAATTTGGTCGGCGGAATATCGCAGCCCAGGGCATGGTTGAAAGGGTAAAACTGGTTCATGGCGTGCTGCCCCACTGTGAGCTGCCTGAAAATCATTTTTCCGCAATTATCTCCAACAGCCTGCTTCATCATCTGCTTGATCCTCTGGCCCTCTGGCAGGCCATCAGCTATTGTGGAAAAAAAGACGCGGCAGTGCTGGTTATGGATCTGTTTCGTCCATCTTCTGAAACTGCGGCCCGGCGGATTGTGGAAAAATACGCCGCAGGGGAACCGGAAATTCTCCGGGAAGATTTCTATAACTCTTTACTGGCTGCCTATACAGAGGCGGAGGTAAGGGCTCAGCTTGACCGGATCGGCTTAAGCAATCTTCAGGTGCGGCAGGTCAGTGATCGTCATTTTGCTGTGGTCGGTTTGTTGTAAGGGGCTGAAATTACAGTTCCACCAGCTCAATCTCGCCCCATACCCCCAGTTTTTCATTTTTTATAGCAACTACTCCGGAAATTCCATTTATAGTCTGAGCTACTTCAAGACAGTGATTAATATCATTTTCATCTTTCAGCTCATTGCCCAGTCTGGTGGCGGCGGCATCAGCCAGGGGGGTAGAAGGGGAAAGCACTGTAACGGAATCGGCCCGGCCAAAACTTAATGAGTGACCCACTGTGCCGGATGAGGTACAAATGCCCAGGGGCATACGTTTTTTTGCTATCTTGAGGCCGATTTTATAACTTAACGGTGATTCTCCGGCAAAAACAGCAACTTGACATGTCTGTTGCCGGGCCAGAAAAATATCGCCGCCGTTTTCGATAATTATTTCTTTATTTCCGGCGGCAAGTAGTTCCTGTCCCACATATTCTGCCAGGGTTCCGGCTACTGCCGCCATTGGGCCTACTCCGGCCTGTTTTCCTGCTTCCATCATGCTTTTAACCAGGGCCGGGGCCAGTGGATCATGGGCAAGAGGACGGAGGGAGCTGAGAAAAACAGGATGGTTATGCAGATAATTTTCCAGTTGAGCCCGATACTGGATAACAAGATGACGGGCCGGCGGGCCGATACCGGTGGCCGCCATAATCAGCAGGTCGGTCTCCCTGACGGTTATCCGTGTTTCCGTAAGTCCTGACGGATCGACAATTTTCCGGTAAGTTCTTTTTTGATATGAGCAGGGATCTTTTCCGGTGTGTCGGGATTTATTATCGTTGTACGGGGCCATTAAATTTTAACGAGTTGGTCAATATGGTTGAAATTGCCGGTTGTCTGGGCTGGAAGGCGTGGCGGAGATTTTTATCCTTGATAACATTGGTAATAAATTGTGAACTCTGTTCCAGGTAGGGAATAAGAAAGGAATTTTTAAATATACCGCTGGTGTCGGACATAAAGGCGACCAGGGCCATAAACAGGATGCTGCTGACAAAAATACCCTTGGCCAGGCCGAATATGCCGCCCAGGGTTCGGTCAAACCAGCTGAGTAAAGAAATGTTCATTACTTTTTTCAGCCCCAGCCCCAGCAGATGAACCGCAAAAAAAACCAGGAGAAATATCAGGCAGTAAGCAATAAGAAATCCAGCCTGCCGGCTGTGGATTAAAGGAATGACCAGGTCGGCTGATTCACCATAAAAGCGGCCGGCAACGATAAAGCCCAGGATCAGGGCCATAATTGAGGCAATCTGGCGGATAAATCCGATCCAGATCCCCCGGGACAGGAGAATTAATAGAATAATCAGAATAATTGCATCAAATGATGATATCATGTTGAACAGCCCTTTGTCGTTGACTTAAAGTATACAGATTAACTCACCATGAAGCGCATAAAGTCAAAATGTTGACTTCGCGTTTTTCGTTCAGTGGATTAAGATCATCATCCCCGAATGTCGTTTTCGGGAATACTGGAGTTTTGTTTCCTTCTTTGGATTCCAACACATAAGGATAATATTTTTCATGTGTAGTGTAAAGAAGCGTGGTTGATATTATTTTTTACACATAACGTAACTACTCATGGGGTAAGCGCCTAATGAGTGCAAACCTCTGTATTTGTAACTGGTCGGAGTCTACGCTTACCTGCAGGGCGCAGGTAAGCGCAGACTCCGAATATGCGGTGCCCTGTGAGCAGTTACCACATAACAACAAAAATCTTTGGCTTGTCTGCGGCATTTTATTTGTCGGACTTTAAAAAGCACATGGTCCCAGCCGGAACTTCAGGAGATATATTCCGCCCTGAGAGTATAGGGCCATCCCGGCCATATGATAAAAACGACAATATGAGAAAATAATAAATGTAGTGCCGTAACGACTTCTGCCGGCGGCGTAACTTGTTGTTATTACAGGAATTAACAATCTGCTATTGCAAAGTTTGGTTAAACAAATCAAGGGGTTAATTGCCATGTTTGCAAAAATGTCTTGACAAAATCTTTTATATATTAATATTTTGTTACGTATTTTAGATATTTAACATCAAAGTGGTTAAATCAAGATCAGGGAGTTGGAAATATTTAGCGCCTTACCCTTGAGACGCTGAAATAAAAGACAAAAAATTGAAAAGCTGATTTAGTTGCTGGTTACAGGTAGTTACTCCAAGGCGCTTATCCCCGTCAGGCGAGGACTAAAAAGAGTGCCGTTCTTTAATTTTTATTGTTGTCAAAGGGGTTAGTTAATCATATATGCTGCGCCGGTCTGATTACGAAAATCCAACGGAGTCTCCCTCCGGTCGCTTACCTGGAGTCTCCCTCCGGTCGCTTACCTGGAGTCTCCCTCCGGTCGCTTA
>JANTGB010000305.1 GCA_024763115.1 Desulfobulbaceae bacterium
CGGAAACCAATGGCCAGAATTACCAGATCAGCGGCAATTTCGCTCTGTTCCGTGACAACCTTGCCGACCTTGCCGTCGTCTCCCTCGAATTTAACCACCCCGTCGCCGCAATGGAGATTTACCCCTTTAGCGGCCAGATGTTTCATCAACGGTACCGCCATTTCCTCATCAAGCAGGGCAGGCAGGACAAAGGGCAGCTTTTCCACCAGGTGAACTGCAAAACCATTATTTAACAACGGCTCCACACACTCCAGGCCAATGAGGCCGCCGCCGATAATAACCGCTTTTTTGCCGGCGGAATTTTCCATGGCCTGTTTGATGGCTCCGCCGTCTTCCATGGTTTTCAGGCAATGGATATTGGCCAGATCAATACCGGGAATGGGCGGACGTACCGGAGAGCTGCCCGTGGCAATAACCAGGTTATCATAGGCCAGATCCTCTTCACTGCCGTCATCCAGGTTTTTTACTTTAACCTGCTGGTTATCACGGTCAATGGCCACGGCCTCGGTTCGGGTGCGGACATCGACCCCCTTGACCGCCTTGAAAAAAGCAGGGCTGCGAGGCACACCGACCGGAGTCTTGGTAAGATCGGCAAGTTCCGGGATTTCACCGTCCAGATAAAAGGGTAAACCGCAGGCCCCGTAGGAGACCTCGCTGTCACGTTCAATTATTGTTATTTCACAACTTGCGTCAAGTCTTTTCAGCCTTGCCGCTGCCTTGGGCCCGCAGGCCACTCCGCCTATGATTACAACCTTTTTGCCCATTTCTTCCCCTCCGAAAACAATTTACAAAATGAATAACGGTTCATTTACGCTGATTATAAATAATAAAAAATAGTCTTAACGTCAACCATATCTATTTCTTATCATGATTTTTCCAGCCGATTATGCTGGTCGCGGAAAACATGCAGAAAAGCACGACTTCCGGCCACTGCCGGCGAATAAGATTAATTACCACAAAACCGCAGTTGGACACGCACCAGATGGGCCAGCACAACTTGTTTTTATAGGCGTTCAGATAGGCCCCGCACAGGGCTATAATGGTAAAAATCCAGCTCCAGGTTGTCATAGGGATCAGGATAACACAATGAGCGGCAATGAGAAAGTTTTGCCCGCCCATTACGCTTTATATTTGATAACTACTCACCGGGGTAGTGATTAATTTCTATAACCCACTGTGTTTATAAATAATTTCAGGGTGCAGGTAAACGCTCAGCGACAGACTCCGGGAGATTTTTTGCGATCAGGCCGTTGCAGCGTATTAGTCGGCAGGGTATTAGCCATACGCAAGCCGGACTGATCACAGACAAGCAGCCTTTAAAACAGGGTATAAACTCCGACTCCGAAAACCAGGCGCCCATAAGCAGTTACTTTATTTGCTTGCTTCCCAAAGCCATGCTATTTATAGTAGCGCATTACATCCGTGATGATCGGCAGCCTATTATTATTTTGATTAACTTTTGACAGAGTCCGGTTGATCATGTATAAGTAAGAAATTTTATCATAAAGGATAAGTAAATACTCACGGGGTAAGCGCCTAATGAGTGCAAACCTCTGTATTTGTAACTGGTTGCAGGGTGCAGGTAAGCGAAGACTCCGAATATGCGGTGCCCGGTGAGCACTTACGAATAATTTATAAATATTACAAAGGAACAAAAGATGGGAAAAAATTATAAAATTGCTGTTATGGGTGGTGATGGGACAGGTCCTGAAGTTACTGCGGAAGGGGTGAAAGTCTTAAAAGCCGCTGCAGATAAATTTAATTTTTCACTGCAGTTGACTGACTTTGATTATGGCGGAGAGCGCTATCTGCGCACTGGAGAAGTACTTCCGGAGAATGCGGCGGAAGAGTTAAAAAAACATGATGCCGTTTTTCTGGGCGCTATCGGCCATCCGGAGGTAAAACCGGGCGTCCTGGAAAAAGGCATTCTGCTTAATCTCAGATTTGCTCTTGATCAATATATCAATCTGCGCCCGGTAATCCTGTATCCCAATGTCGACACCCCACTTAAGGATAAAGGCCCTGAAGACATAAACTTTGTCGTGGTCCGGGAAAATACTGAAGGGTTATATGCCGGAGCGGGAGGGGTGCTGAAAAAGGGAACTCCTGATGAAGTCGCGGTTCAGGAATCTATCAACACCCGCAAGGGAGTGGAACGCTGCATTCGTTTTGCCTTTGATTATGCCCGCAAAAGAAACAGAAAAAAAACTGTTACCCTTTGCGGTAAGACCAATGTTCTTACCTTTGCCTTTGATCTCTGGGAACGTGCCTTTTATGAAGTAGCTGAAGAATATCCCGACATCAAAACCGAGTATGCCCATGTTGATGCTATCTGCATGTGGATGGTAAAAAATCCGGAATGGTTTGACGTTATTGTCACCGACAACATGTTCGGAGACATTATCACCGACCTGGGAGCCATGATCCAGGGGGGGATGGGAATTGCCGCCGGCGGCAACATCAATCCCGCCGGGGTAAGCATGTTTGAGCCGATTGGCGGCTCAGCCCCGAAATACACGGGTAAAAATGTAATCAATCCTCTAGCTGCCATTGGCGCAGCCCAGATGATGATGGATCATCTGGGTGAGACTGAGGCAGCCCAGGCCATCGAAAATTCGATCAAGTATGTTGTTGCCGATAAACTTGATAGCTTATCAGCCGGCAAAATGGGCTACGGCACTACGGAAGTTGGCGATATGGTGGCCGAAAATCTGTAATTATACTGATAGATTTATGGTAAACCGTTCACCAGGAAGTAAATCTTTGCAATATTGTAACTATTCAGGTAGGGGCGAAAAACTGCCCAAACCACCGACCTGTAACTGTTCAGATGTGCTTTAGCTGTGCGTGATAAGGCTTGTGCAGCATACTAATGCTATGTAAGACAGACTTATCGTGTGCAGATGAAGTGCAGCTGAATAGTTACGCAATATTTAAGTCTTTAAGCGTTTACCAGTGCCTTAGAGTCGGAGTCTGCGCTTACCTGTTCATTCGGAGTCTCGTTCCTTGCTACCTGTGTCTGCGCAGTATACCGGCGCTATTCAAGCAGGCAGGTAAGCGTAGACTCCGAAATGGGCAAAGAGGTAAGCGTTCACCAGCACCTCATCTTCGCCCGTTTGGGCCTTCTCGAATAGCACAAGTATGCTTCGAAGTCCCAAACGAACGAATCTAAGGCA
>JANTGB010000306.1 GCA_024763115.1 Desulfobulbaceae bacterium
CTGCTGTTCCGACCAGAAAGTTCAGGAATCGCTGCACGGACGAATTACCGGCATGTCTATTAATAATCCATTTAAGGAAGGTAAGAAATTTCTGGTTCAGATTTGCAAGGAGCCCATCGGCAGCAGCAAGGGAGCACGCCTGACCTGCCATATTACTCTGCCCTGCTGTAATATTGTTTTCATGCTCAAAACCGATATCTGTTTATCGCCTGAGATTGAAGGTGATGAGCCGTTCCGGAAACCGCTCAATTCTCGTCTGGCCGGTACCGGGACTATTGTTGAAACTGCGGAGAAATCAGCTTCTCCGGAAGAAGAACTTGTAAAAGACAGGGAGTTTCTGCTTCATCTCCTGAGTGAAATTTGCGACAACGCCGACAAGGCAAAGCCCTTGACCAAGTCTGATGAGGATCTTGAAATTATTCTTTGGTATGTGTGGGATATCTTCGCGCCCGGCATCGATTTTCTGGTGGTTGATGACCATAAAACCTATGAAAGAATTTTGAAATTTGTAAAAATCTCTGCCCCTCACCTGCGAAACAAGGTGCATTTCTGTGTTGAATCATCATCTATCTTTGATGTCTACGGGATGGAGGTTGATATCAATCCGGCCATGGATAAAAAAACAAGTTTACGTTGTGGCGACTATAAAATTATCGATGCCGCTGAGGTAAAAAATATAAAACCATCTGCCGGTGTTCCTGCTGTTTCTCTGCGTGAGCCGGAAAAAAACAAACCGGTTGCTATGATCAAGCTGCAGAAGACAAGAGACCTGATACTTAACGGCAGGGAGAGAGAAGCCGAAAGAATTATTACTGAGACTTTAAGGAAGTATAGTTCACCTGAAAGCAGGGCTGAGATAAGAGCTGCTTATGCCGATAACTTTGCCAGGTTATTAATAGTAAAACCCGACAATAAAAATCTGGAGAATCAGGCTGAGAGATTGTATAAAAGCGCCCTGCTGAATTTAAAAGGTAATGCCAGGGCGCAAACGATTAATAATTACGGCAGCCTGCTTATCCGCAGGAATAAGAATAAAGAGGCGCTTAAGGTCTTGCAGAGTGTTGAGGTAAATTACGACCAGGAGACCGACAAAGCTAAGAAGGCGGCTTATTACTATAATCTTGGTCGCGCCTATGAAGAAAACGGTGATTTTGATAAGGCCGGGGATACCTTTCAAAGATCAGCCATGGCTGATCCTGCATTTTCTCCAGCCTCCAGAGCCGTAAACCGAATTTTGTCCAGAATTGAACCTGATTCTGCAACCCTTGACAAAACAACGGCATGGCTTAATGATCTTGTTGCCGGGGGTGATCTTTCTCTGGCACGAAAAAGTCTGGAGTTGGTTTTTGCTGATAAAAAATTAGTTTCTCATGATGGTTTTGAGCAGGTTTTCATCCCTATGATTCGTTACCTGACCGAATCCCGGACCGATACTGAACATTTTTCCATCTTGCAAAAAAAGCTTCCGCCGAATGATTTGCTTAATAAAGAGTCGCAAAATCTGAAAAGGGAAGTGGCCGGGGCATATTTTGATGATTTTGTAATAAGTTTTAAGCCGGGCAGCGGCTTGAAGTATATCCGCAATCTTATGAATATTGCCGGACAGACAGATGATAAAGTTGTTGTCGGCGGATTTTTGAAAATGATCGGGGATACATACAGGAAAGCAGACAGGTCGGAAAGGGCTCTGCAACGCTATGCAGTTGCCTGGACGAGTGATACAACGAATATGGAGGCTGCTTATGCGGCTGTCTCACTTCTTTTTGAAAACAGCGACAGACTTAAAAACGCAAATAAAATACTTGATGAGTTTATCAATAATCTTTTTGAAATAAAAGGGCAGGCTTACAGGGCGCAGGTAGGTGAAGACTGGCAGAATATTTTTCGTTTTCATCTTGTCCTAGGTTCTATTTATGTTCAAAAAAAAATATGGGGTAATTCCTGGAATGCCCGTAGCGCTGTTTTTCAGTTTGAACACGCTGTTAAGGCCCATGAAAGGCAGGTGGAACAGAAAAAAAATAAATCTATAGGGCGTATAGCCGGGGTCAAAATGGAGTTGGCCCGGATTTACATGAAAGCCGGCGAGAGAGAAAAGGCGATAAAGATGTATTTCAGCGCGGCTCAATCAGCACTGGATGAAAAAGATACCTTGCTTGCCCTGGAAATCATCGAGAACGGCAAAAAAAGTGTCCGGCTCAGTGGCTTATCTAATAGGTATATAGAAAAATTTACGATAATTGAGAAAAAACTCAAGAGCAGAAATCCTTGATTTTTCGTAACTACTCATGGGGTAAGCGCTATAACTTCGCTAACCCCTGTAATTGTAACTGGTTACAGGGTGCCGTAGATTTTCGTGATCAGGTCGGCGCAGCGTATTAGTCATACGTAAGCCGGACTGATCGCGGAAATATGCGGTACCCTGTGAGCAGTTACGATTTTTCAATGAATAATTTAATCAAGCAGCTTGATAAAGGATTCGATAAGGTAACCACCAAAACTTGCACAGGAATAATAGCTAAAATTAGAAAAGTGGAAGATGTTTTTTGGTCAGACGATATAAGATTTGATGCGGAAGAAGTCGCATAGAAAATACGTAATTTTGGTATTAACTCATTTGCGAAGAACTATAGATTGATAACCCGGCGAATGGCACTTTCAACAGTCCCGCTTCCTGTGGGCAGGCCATTATCACAAAATGATTTATATTGAAATTTAGCGTGATCTCCAAAATAGCCGTTCATTTTTTTTAAAGCAATGCCCAAAGATTCCTCATGCTCACTAAGTTTTTTTCTTACAAGATCGGGCAATAGGGGACGTTCTTCAGATTATAGGTTCTCATTGGTCAACGTGAGTGTATCCCTTTTTTTCTGCAATATTTCTACCACGTTCAACTGCTAAACTAACAGCGGGTTGCGATATTTCAAGCCTTCGAGCCAACCAGACCTGACTTAATCCCAACTCTCTTGACGCCAAAAAACACAATAAACTCCAGGCCGCAACAGTTTGTCTTTTCTTGCCGCCGGCCAGTACTTCGGGGGGTGATATCTTTAAAAGATTGGCAATTCGATCCACAACCTTGTCAAAATGAAAACCCTGTGCTTTGAGTTGAAATTTTCTTTCCAGTTGTTCCTCTGATTTCCGAAGAA
>JANTGB010000307.1 GCA_024763115.1 Desulfobulbaceae bacterium
ATAAACAACTTGCATCTACTGTTAAGGGACTTATCCTAAGAACCCTGAGGTTTTCTTCCACTTTAGTGGGTTAGGTGTTTACCCCATGAGTAGTTACCTTGAAAGATAAATGACTCTCGGCCGGCAGCAAGGCCGGGAGTCATCATATATCAAGCCTTCCGGGATAATATTAATCCCTCTCTTCACTGAGAGCCCATGTCCATTGATCCAGGGGCCGTTCCTTGGAGAGCGATTTTGTTCCTTTCTTGTTATAACATTGATAATACCAACTCCCGGTTTTTTTCAAAATTTTAATCAGTCCCAAATTTGGATGGTTGTACCATCCTTCCCGCATTTGCCCTTCCATTTTAATCTCTCCTTTAAACAGTTACGTCTTGTCTTATTTTTCCAGGCACAGCGAAATACAATCCTGACAATTTTCTCTAGTAAACCCCTTTTGGTAATAATCATCAAAACTTTTTATCCATTCAGCTCCGCCCCTGGGACATTTTTCAACGAATTTAACAAATTGAATAAGACGGTCTATTATTTCCGGGGGCGCAGTATGTTCAATTCTACAGGCTCCGGAATCCGCCAGTTTTTCATCTACGGCTAGAATTTTAATAAAAAATTCCTTTAAGGCTTGATGCCTGAAGATAATATCTTCGGCAAATTCACTACCTTTGTTGGTGAGGGTAATTACTTCATAAGGTTCGTAGTGAATAAGACCTTTTTTTGAAAGCGACCGACAAGCCTCGGTTACCGAGGAACGGCTCACTTTCAGTCTCGTAGCAATTTCCTTGGCCCTGGCAACTTTTTTTTCAGCGACCAGATGAGCAATAACCTCCAGATAATCTTCCTGGCTGGCAGTCAGTTTGAGTTTTTTCGGCATTTCGGTCTCACTATTTTAAATTGTCATTTTAGCTTAAAAAGTTCACTAATCATAACTATATTAGTATTTTTTTTTATAAAAGTAAATAAATTGCTGATTATAAAAACAAGGTAATTGGCCAGTCAGGAATAATAACTTAATGAGTCATGATACCTCTTTACATTTAAGATCTTGCATGGCATATTTTATCGTATGTAACTTCTCCAAAAATGGTGGTAAAGATCCTGGACCCCGGATAATAACATTTGGGGATGACGACCATAATCCACTATAAGTTCGTTCTAGTTTTTAGCCGGAATACAGAAAGTCCGAAACAATTACCTGCCGTGGTTACCGGATAGTAGTTTTTGAAATTTTTTAACCATGGCTGAATAGTTACTTCTAAAGTATATTGTCCTGATTGCGCATGGTTGATTCAAAATAAATTCCAAAGGAAAAATTATGGCAAAAATAGGTAGAAATGATCCTTGTCCCTGCGGCAGCGGAATTAAATATAAAAAATGCTGTATTGGTGAATTTGATAAAGTAGCCCAAACAGCGGCCCAGCAGAATATCCGGATATCACTTAATATGGAGGTGGAGAAATTACAGGAAAAAGCCGCCAAAAAGGAAAAATTTGTTCATGCTCTTGGAGTATTTATTCTCTTTTCCACCGAATCAGGTGATGGCTGGCTTTTGGAGATAACCGACATGGATGCTATTCAGGTGGCAACCAATGGTAAGAAAATAGAATTCGAAATTGATGAGCATCCCGACACTATTGAAATTAACTGGCCCTATCAATTTACCATAAAAAATAAAAAATTTGTGACTACTGCCTATGCTGATAATGAAACCAGAGTCTGGGACGATTACCCTTCCCATCGTATTGTCTCAGCGGTGAAGAAAATCAGAAAAAAATTCCCTCCGGAATTGTTGAAAAGTATTCACCTTGACGAAAATGAGATTGACGATTAGCAATTTTCGCTGGGTTTGAGTTTTATTGTAAAATAGTAACTACTCATGGGGTAAGCGCCTAATGAGTGCAAACTGGAGTATTTGTAACTGGTCGGAGTCTGCGCTTACCTGTATCCTGTAAGCAGTTACCTTTGGATTTGAATATTTTTTCCAAAAAGGCTGCTTCTACCGGCATAGTGGTTTTATCCATTCCGTCATTGTAGGACTAATAATAGTGCGTTTTATCCCCATGTTGCTTGTTATGGCTGTTATCTTTTATTTGTCCCATCAGCCTGATATTCCTCTGCCGCAAACAGTAAGTTTTCAAGATAAGATTCTCCACCTTATTGCCTATGGGGTTCTTGCCGCCACTGTGTTGTGGGCAATTCGTCCAACCTGTTCCCCTGCTGCGGGACTGGGAGTAATTGTCTTCTGTCTGCTTTACGGCATCAGTGATGAATTCCATCAGTCATTTATTCCTGGTCGCTCACCAAGTATTTACGATGTCTTTGCCGATGTTTTCGGCGCCTTTCTTGTTGTCGCCGGTAGAATATTAATTTTCAGGAAAAAGCCTATGGGACGGGAGGAAGTTCCCTGATAGGCGGTGGAATATCTTTGGGACAAAAGCAGTCGGCCGGATCAAGTCCTTCAACTTGCTCAAGATATAGACTTGCCTGGCAGCCGGACTGAATAGGAAAAAGAAAATATTGGAAAACAGCCAGAGGGGGAATAAGGGCTGCGGCCATGGAGATCAGCGCAACCGGAACCACCGAGATCATAAAAAGAAAAACCAGATGAATGAAAAATCCTCCTTCATTGACTTTGATCTTGCTGGTATTCATGGCTTCACCCAAGGTCATTTTTTTGTCAGCCATGAGAAAAATAACATAAATCCACCAGGTGGCAAAAATAACTCCGGGCACGATCAGCAGCATAAAGCCGATTATAATCATGATTACCAGAAAAAAAAGCGGGAAAAGCTCGTCAAAACGTAACATGCCGCTGAACAAGTCATTAAAAACCGGTTTTTTCCGTTGCCGAAACCAGGCAAGCAGGATAAGCATATAGCCGCCCATTAAGGGCCCGGCCAGAATACCCAGGGTACATGATGCTAAAATCCGGATCAGCAGACCACCGAGAAAGACGATGACAAATTCTTCTTTCATTATCGTAAAACTGTTTTCCAGGTGAGCTTGAAAGGTAACTACTCACGGGGTAGGCACCTAATTCGTGTTAACCACCGTATTTGTAACTGTTTGCAGGGTGCCGGAGATTTTCGTGATCAGACTGGCGCAGCATACTGGTGCTATGTAAGACAGGCTGATCGCGGGAAGAT
>JANTGB010000308.1 GCA_024763115.1 Desulfobulbaceae bacterium
GCCGTAGATTTTCGTGATCAGGTCGGCGCAGCGTATTAGTCATACGTAAGCCGGACTGATCGCGGAAATATGCGGTACCCTGTGAGCAGTTACTAAAATAGATTACATGCCCTTGCGCAGCATATGAAGTTCCCGCTGGCGGACATACTGTAGGATACGGGTCTCTTCCTTTGGTTCGGGAGTAAAGTAAACGCCGAAAAATTCCATTTCGGTTTGCCCATTTTTAAAGCTGCGCACAACCTTGCCGTCGGGAATTGAAAATCTGATCCTGCTTAATTTGGCATCAGGCCCTTTGGTCACTGTTGGAATAGATATCAGGATTTCGCTGATTTTCTTGCCGTGCAGAGGAATGCCGTGGTTTATTTTTTCAAACATCAGCATACCGCCGGCACTGACATCCTGTATTTTAAACTTGCATTTTTTCTTCTCATGGCGGAAAGTAACCATGCTGCCCTGCGGGGTTTCCACCCGGAAATGAGCCCGGCGCTGGAGCATGAACAATTCAGTGGGCAGCTGGGCAAACAGGGTATCCTTTGACTCGGAAACAATCAGGGTGACAAAATGATTCCAGAGTTTTGCCGAATCTTTAAAGATAACCCTGACTTTTTTAAGCCCCATCCAGTCCCGGGGTTTGTCAATCAATAACCTGTTATCTTTAACAGCGAAAATCAGGGTGTTACCGGATTGATAATTCTTGTTATAAAGAGTTATGGGCGCCCGCTCTTTCAGCAGATACTGTAAACAGTTGCTGATTATGGATCCGGACTGGGTAATCTCATAGCCGCGATCATAAGAAACCCATCCTGTTTTAGCAGCCGGGCTGATTTTTTTCTTTTTTTCGGAAGCCATATATTTAATATAATTTCAAGGAATGTTTTTATGACTCAATCTGTTGATTCTTTGTCCACGAAACAAATCGGCGAGATATGTTTTGGCCTGGACCGCAAAACCGACGAGAAATCTCTTGTTTTATTTTTACGGCAATTTGCCGGTGAAGATCTGCTGGCAACGCTTGTCGCCAGAATGAGCGATGATGATATTATCGCAACCCTGGATTTTGTTACCGGCCTTATGCATAAATATTTACAGGAAAAAGAATATCATAAGCTGTTTCTCAATGAAGATAATTAATTATACAGAAATATTTCGTAAGGGAAAAGTAAAAAATCAGCCGGGAGATTGCAGACAGTGAGCGATAAAATAATTAACGACCTGCGGACATTTCTCCAGGTATTGAAAAAAGAAAATCAACTGCTGGAAATATCAGTTGAGGTTGACCCTTTTCTGGAAATTGCCGAAATTCATCGCCGGGTAATTGCCCGTTCCGGCCCGGCCCTGCTTTTTACCAATGTCAAAGGCAGCCGTTTTCCGGTGGTGACCAATCTGTTCGGCACGGCAAAAAGACTGGAACTGGCCTTCGGCAAAAGGCCCCTGCGATTTGTCGCCGATATTGTCCGGGCCGCGGAAACCTTGTTGCCGCCCACCTTTGACAAGCTCTGGTCAATACGCGGACTGCTGCCCCAGGCCATGAAAATAGGCACAAAAAAGCTTAAAAAAGCGCCGATTTTAGAAAAATGCATGAACCCGGCCCGGCTGGGAGAACTGCCCATGCTTACCTCGTGGCACAGCGATGGCGGCGCTTTTGTTACTCTGCCCCTTGTTTATACCGAACATCCGGCCGGCAAGGGCCACAATCTCGGCATGTATCGCATTCAGCGTTATGACGACACCACTACCGGTATCCACTGGCAGATTCACAAGGGGGGCGGATATCATTATCATGAGGCGGAACTGCGCAATGAAAATCTGCCCATGACCCTGTTTATCGGTGGTCCCCCTGCCTTGATGATTGCCGCCATTGCCCCGCTGCCTGAAGATTTGCCGGAACTGATGCTGGCCTCTCTCCTGCTGGGCAGAAAACTGGAAATGGCCGATGATCCCCTGGGCGGTCATCGGCTGGTGGCCTCAGCTGAATTCGCGGTCAAGGGGGTGGTGCCGCCCCATGTCCGGCGGCCGGAAGGCCCCTTTGGCGATCATTACGGCTATAATTCCCTGACCCATGATTATCCGGTTTTCCAGGCCCGGCGTCTTTATCACCGGCATGACGCCATTTACCCGGCTACGGTTGTCGGCCGCCCTCGCCAGGAAGATTACTTTATCGGCGATTTTCTTCAGGATCTGCTTTCCCCGCTTTTCCCTCTGGTCATGCATGGGGTGCGGCAGCTGAAGACCTTTGGCGAGGCCGGGTTCCATTGCCTGGCCGCAGCAAGGGTCGCTGACCGTTATCCGCGCGAGGCTTTTGCCTCGGGTTTGCGTATTTTGGGAGAAGGCCAGTTGTCGCTTACCAAGTTTCTGCTTTTAACTGACGGGGATATTGATATTACTGATTTTAAAAAATTATGGGTTCATATCCTGGAACGGGTTAACTGGCAGACTGATCTCTTTGTCTTTGCCAATGTTTCTCAGGATACCCTGGATTATACCGGCCCCTCCGTAAACAACGGCTCAAAGGCCATGCTCATGGGCCTGGGTAAAGAGGTTAAAAATAAACTGCCCGACGAATTTGCCGGCATTCTGCCCAGGGGATGCGATAAACCTGATGTTTATCTTCCCGGCACCCTGGTGGTGCAGGGTGATTCCTACGCCGAAGACAGGGAACTGCCGGCCCGGTTGGCTGCCGCCCCTGAGCTGGCGGACTGGCCGGTAATTCTCCTGGTTGACGGCACGGCTGAGGCCACAGTCAACATCCAGGAATTTATCTGGACATTTTTTACCCGTTTTGAACCGGCGGCTGATATTTACACAGCCGGAACCGTTCTGCGCCGTTTCCATCCGGGGTTGACCATACCCATTGTTTTTGACTGCCGGATGAAGCCCTGGTATCCCGAGGTGCTTGAGGTTGATCCGGCCACCAGGAAACTGGTTGACGGCAAAATCAAGGATATCCTGCCGCCGGGGCTGAGGTAGCCTGGGGCAATTTTTTGTATTGCACCCTGTTATAACTATCCTTATAATAAACGTAACTGCTCACAGGGTACCGCATATTTCCGCGATCAGTCCGGCTTACGTATGACTAATACGCTGCGCCGACCTGATCACGAAAATCTACGGC
>JANTGB010000309.1 GCA_024763115.1 Desulfobulbaceae bacterium
ACCTTTGCCTTGCCGTCATTAATCCGGGCGGCAAGTTCGCCAACCAGATTGCGGGGCCAGGGCCATTGTCCCAGTTCCTGCAGGCTGCGGTCGTCAATATCGACAATTACTACCTGCCCGGTGGTGGCCTGATTGCCGCGCCAGGAAAACATGGCGTCAATTAAGCGGTTGTCGAGGGTGGCAAGCAGTTTCGGCTTATCAGCAGCAAAGGAGAGATAAAACAGGGCTGTTACCAGAACCAGCAGGCAGCCGATTTTAAAGGGAGAAGGCTTGAGAAAAGACAGCATTAACCTTAACGATCTCCAAGAAAAATACCCATGTATCGATCGCTGCCTTGAACCGCATTAAAGTTGCCGCCCACTGCCGCACCATTCGGGCCGTAGAAGGCGCCATTCATGCCGCTGGAATCTGAACTTTGAAAAGAGGCATTAAAACCTGATGAAGTCAGTGAAGATTTGGAGCTGTCTACAGTTAGATTTACTACGTTGGGGAAATTAATTGAGCCGCTGACCGGATTGCTCTGGCTCTGGCCAAAGGCAATAGTCAAATCTGTGGTACCGTTTGGTAATTCGTTTACCTGGGTGCCGTTAATATGAACACCTCGGGCCTGGCCGGTGTAGGTAGCGGTAAAATTCGTGTCTCTCAAGTTCTGAATTTCACTTGCCGGGGTCTGCTCTCCGGCAACCCACAGGGAGCCGGGCACATGAAGATGATAAGGCTTGCCGCTTGCCGGATCATCATAGGATATTTCCCAGTATCCCCAGCTCACATAGTCGGATATCTCATTTTCGTCCGTTAATTCAGCCGTAGCCAGGTAGTTGCCGTAACTTTTCAGGCCGTTAGTACCTGTAACGCAGTCTCCGGTTGTGCAGCCCAGACCGGCGACAAACCAGTCGCTTAAGGTGTAAGCGGAAGAAAAAGAGCCGCCGATTTGAATATTTGCCAGAGTATTGTTGCTGTCAAGATCTTCAGCACTTCTGAGAGAACCGGTAATTGCTCCGGTATCCTGATTAACGGTAAAGTAAAGGTCGTCGGGATTTTTAGAAAAAAACAAGCGTCGGTTGACGTCGGGATTAGCCATATCTTCACTGATACCGGTAACAAAGCCGGTAAATTGCCGACTGCCCTGAGGTGCCGAATCAGGAGTTAAAACATCTTCATAGGCTTTCATCCCGCCTATACCCAGAAAAATATCAGCTATTTCCCGGCTGGTTGCCATATCGTAAAAATGTCCCGAGCCGCTAAGGGCTATGCCCTGGTATTCCGAGCCGTAAAACTGCCCGCCGGCCGAGCCGTCCCAGGCGATTATTCTGTCGTCGCTTCCAACTCCTTTGGGAGAGCCGCCATGACCAAAAAATTTTGTGATATTAATTTCTGAACCGTTAATGTAACCGATGAAGTATACCTTGATAATTTCTTCCGTCAGGTCGGGCTCCTGGGAGTCATTAAAGAAATAACCGACTACGTTCCGGTTATGAGAGTTTACTTCAAGGTAATAATCGGGCACTAAAAAGGCATCTATTTCCGTCGTGCTCCGGTCATAATCAATATAGCCGCCTAACCCTCCCCCGGAATAGCCCATTATTTCATAAGGAACAGTTGCCGGGGCCGGAATACCTATTGATTTTATTTCAAAAAATGAATGCTGACCGTCAAAAGATTTAGCCAGGAGTATTGTACCGTTAAATTCGCCTGGCAGGCCGTAATGAACTTCCAGGGTATCAAATGTTTCGGCCTGACCTGATATGACCAGGTCTTCGATTATTCTAAATTGATTGTGCAGTTCAATATCACCATTAAATGACAGGGATGGATTGTAGGGTGAAGCAGGATTTGTCCAGGAAAAATTTCTGTCGCCGATTGCCCCTTTAATACCCCGACCGGAAGCAGATGTATGACCAGTGACATTAGCCTCATCCAGGGAAAGGTCATAGGATGAATATCCACTTGTGTTACCTTGCCATATCCTTGAATTGGAGGAATCTTTGGAGTCAAGCAGGATACTGAGATAACTGCCCGTCATAGTCGGGGAAGAAGTTGTGGTTATGTTTTCAGTGAACGTACCCTGGGTTGTGTCCTGGCTGCTGTCTGCCACGGCCTGGGTTGTTACTCCCTGAACATCACTGCTGATGTCTGTGCTGGTGGTATCCGCTGTAATGTCACCCCCAGAGTCGCTTCCGGAATCCAGCGGAGTATCAGCTGCAACCTCGCCCTCACTGTCGCCTGCCAGGCTGTCGTTGTTATCTGCTGTATTGTCATCTGTGCCTGTATCGTTCCCGGCGCTGTCGTCATTTCCTCCGTTATCGTCTTCTACGCCGGTATCATCTTCAGGGGCATCGCCGCTGTCCTGGTCGGATTGCATCATTTCCGTAACGCTTATTTCGCTTGGTTCTTCAGGCGGACTGCCCGGATCGTTTACTCTGGTGCCAAAGCCTGGTTCGGAAATTACCACAGTGCCGGCTGGATTTTGTACTTCTATTCCTCTGCCGCCCAGAAAAACAACAGATAACCGGCCTCCTCTTACCTGCCCGGCATACATGGAACCGCGGATGCCGATGGTAGCGGAGGGGGTTACGGTTTTAAATTTTTCCGGACTGGTTTTGGCAATTGCGCCACCCATGATTCGGAAAATTCCTTCCGAAATATTGCTGGTTATTTTGCCTTTATTCTGTTGGGAATTCCATTCATACTCAGCCATATTTAATACGCTGACCCGGCCTAAACTGATAATTGTATTATCAGCAAAAACCAGCTGGATGCGGCTTCTTTTCCCGGTTTTAATTGTATCCTTAATAAAGATTTCGTCCTTGATGTTGAGGTAACGTTTACCTTTGTCCGGATTAACGGCTACAACCTTACCGCGCAAGGCAGCGACAAAGCCGATTTTTTCAGCTGCCGCATGAACCGAACCGGCAATCAGCAGTAAAATGACCAGGAAGAGTGGAATAATTTTATGATGATGGGTCATGATTTTATTTCTCCTGCATATCGAGCGGAAATAACCGAAATTGTGTAAGCGTTCACCAGCACCTCATCTTCGCCCGTTTGGGCCTTCTCGAATAGCACAAGTATGCTTCGAAGTCCCAAACGAACGAATCTAAGGCAC
>JANTGB010000310.1 GCA_024763115.1 Desulfobulbaceae bacterium
ACCGACGAAGTAGATAGCCCCTTATATGAATAAGATAAACAATCAGTTTATACCATAACCTGTTCCAAGTCGGACGGTTTACTGAAACTCAACAAGACATAACGAATAAGGCCAAGACGGGCCGTCCAGTCAAGAAACCTGGTGGCTTTCACCAGATCCGGAAGTTTTTTACCGGTACGGGCACGATATTTTTTAATAAAATGATAGATATGTTTATACGTTGGCAGAGTATTGCCGGTAATATCCCGAAGCTCTGACAACTCAAGGGGAAGATTCTCTATCATCTTGCCGTAAGGCGGCTCTGAGCCTGGAGAGGGCCCGGTCTCGCCATAACTCCGCTCAAACCAACCTTCGATGATTTTGGCCAGTAGCCCTTTTCTGCCGACCATGCGCGGATAAGGCGCAGACATTCTTCCTTTAATTTGCCGATAGCCGCAAAAATCAGACAAGACCAGTTTGCCGCCCGGTTTCAACAACCGGGCCACTTCATTTAAAAATTTCTGCCGGGAAGGAAAATGAAAAATACATTCCACCGCCAGAATTCGATCAAAAGAATTATCCGGCAACGGGATATCAACGGCATCCGCATGCAGCCAGGATATGCTGTTGCCGTTGAGGGGACTTATCCGCTCTTCGGCCACAGCCAGTTGTCGAGGATCAATGTTGATCCCGGTGAGTTTTACTTTACGAAAATTCCGGTTTAAGTCCCTGACGGTGCCGCCGAAACCACAGCCGACATCAGCAATATCCATGCAATTGTCGATTGCCGCCAGTCGAACAATCCGCCGGTTAAGCGCCTCCTGTCCCTGCCTGTAATCAGCCATGCCGGGCTCAAAGCACCCCGGACTATTCCAGTATCCCCAATGGACAAAATCAAAATGTTCATCCGGATCCATATCATAATCTTTCCGGATCTCCAGCAGCAGATCAAAATACGGAAGACTGAACTCACGACCGGATACTATTGCATTTCCCATATTTCCAGGCCATGATTAATTTCATCAGTAACACTCGGTGATGAAGCGGTGCCGATATAAACCTTGTTGTCGATGGTGACCATATTGCGAATACCAACATTCAAAGGATCATCAAAACCACCATCCATATCAGCCGTCCCGTTTGGACCGACAATCTGTTGCCAGGAAACTCCATCTTCGGATTTATAGAGAAAAGCGCCCCGATATTGCTGCGGCAGTGCTGTATTGGGCGGGTTGTAAGTACCCAGATACAGGACACCATCCTTTTCTACCATTGACCAGGCATAATAGCTTAAAGCGCCATAGCCGAAACCATCTAAACCGATCTGTTCCCAGGAAGCAGGATTTAACGGATCATTGGAACGATACAAAGAAAAACCGATGTCCGGATCACCGGTACCGGCATAGAGATAGCCCTTAAACTCAATAATGGAAAGTATCCCGGTTATACCACGGCCGAAACCATCATCCATAACCGGCTGCCAGGTTCCTTTATCACCGCTTTCAGAAGCAATAATATACGCACCATCCAGGGCATTCCAGGTAGTGGTGTATATTTTTGTCACATCATGCTTGTCTGTAAACTGAATGATATCGGCGTATGTCTTCTGACCAGAGGCAAATCCTGCCGACGAAGTGATCACAGCCTGCCATGAACTTTTTTTATTCAAATTGCCGGTTCTGCCTCTCTTTTCCCGAAATCTGAACATATAGGGATGAGTGGGAAGACCCCATATATCATTGGACGTGCCGTAATACAGATCGCCATTGATCACGGCTGCTCCGCGGATACTTCCGGCACCTCCGAGACTGAAGGTTGCAAACCCCGGCCGATTAACGGCTTCCCAGTTCATACCGTCATAGGTCCTGAACACCTCAGCTCCTCTGAGTAAATTGAATGTCCCGGCATACAGGGCCTTGCCGTATTCATTTTCAAAAACCGTCAGTGTCCTGATTCCTTTATTGGATTTATCGCCGAAACCATCCGTGTTCACCACTTCCCAGACACCATTGTCAATATCCATGCGATGAACTTCACCGGCATCACTGTACGCCTCGTTCCGGGTACCGACATAAAGAAATTTTTCCCCTTGATCAGGCCCTGTATCAGGAGTGAACTCTGCCATGGCCCAGGCATAACGATTATTAATATTACCAAAACCGTTCTCAATAATTTTCTGAAAATCCTCGGCAAGGGCCTGGTTGCCCATGCAGATAAACAGCATTAACAGAATCATAAAACACCTTTTTTTAATCATTTTATTCTCCTCATTTAGATGTTGAACAATATTTCCTGAAACCTTTCATCAAACGTAAATGCAAACAGTTATAAATACAGTGGTTGGCGACTTGACCACTGCCCCCGTGAGTATTCACCATTATTTAAAAAATAACACAAGTTACATAAATAACAACAAAAAACTAACATTATCATAACAAAAATTAAGTATCGAACATAAAAATTAAAATCACTTTGTTGTTACCTGATGCTAAGCGCCGTGTTTCCAGGGATCTTTTTCCTGATATGATTATCGTGGTATGCGAATATACTTAAGCTAACATGTTACGAAGTCATCGGCCCCGGCAGGAACCAGATAACTATAGGGATATTAGATTCAGGTTAGGTTTTGGTTAAATAAAAATTTACAATTTCATCAAATTGATTAAAATCCAAATTCATTCTGGGAGCTGTTAAACCGGTGGAGGAAATAGAGATCAACGAGACCTTCATCGGCGGTGGTCAGGGAAGGAGAGAAACGCGGACGCGGAAACAAACAGTTGGTTATAATCGGGCCAAAGCCGGGCGAAAAAAGCTGGTTGACTACCCTCCCCTTTTGTATTATATATTTTTTTACTCTTCTAACTCGTAACAGTAGGAGAAATATGATTACTTACAGACTCCGACCAGTTACAACACGAAAATAATTTCCAAGCGCCTAAACGTTGGTATGAGTTTCTTGGGGCAGGTACTTGGGGCAGGTACAGGTTCCTATTTTATAAAGGGGCTATCCGGTTAACGCAAGGAACCACAAGATGTTTCCCGCTGGATCGTTTCCGTAGTATAACGTATCAGGAAGTGCTCTGCACTGGGTATCTCGGCTGAGGCTTGAGTGCCGAGGATTGAAGT
>JANTGB010000311.1 GCA_024763115.1 Desulfobulbaceae bacterium
AGTGGAAGAAAACCTCAGGGTTCTTAGGACTCTTTTCAGTGCCCCCTTGAGGGGTGAAAGTCCCTTAACGGTAGAGGCAAGTTATTTATTTCAAAAGAATTTTTTGATTTCTTGCCACAAATAACACGAAAATAATTCCTAAGGGACTAAAAAACAGGGCATAAACTCCGACTTCGAACTGGAGAGCTAATTTAAAAACTATTTACAGCGAGTTACTCCAAGGCACTTTCACCCTTCAAGGGGTACTGAAAAGAGTCCTAAAGATTTTAATTGCACTTCCAATTTAGTGGATTGGACAAAAATTGTATCTATTCAGCCAACGGTAAAAAAACGCCCTGACCATTGCCCTGTAACAGTTAGCCGAACAAAGACTGAAGGATGCGCTTTAGCTATGTTCTATCAGGCCGGCACAGCATACTGATGCTTTATAAGACAGCCTGATCGGGTGTTGAGATAAGCCGACTTCGTCAAGTGCGGCTGAATAGTTACCAAAAATTTATATTGCCTGTTCTCGTCATAACAAACCTTCCAGTCTGGACGGAACATTGACAATCAAGGAAAACATGAACGAAGAAAAAATTACTCCCGTAGCGGAGAAAAACGAAACCAAAGAACCGGAAAGCACTAAAAAGACTAACGACAAGGCCAAACCCAAGGCCAAAGCCAAAGCAAAGCCTCGTAGAACAGCCGAAAAAAAGAGCAAAAAAAACTCATCTCCTACCGACAATAAAGAGAAGAGTGAAGAAACCAGGTCGGCGGCTGCCAAATCAACCTCCAAAAAAGTCGGTAAAAAAAGAGCATCTTCCAGCAAGACCAAGGCAAAAAGCAGCCCGGCCAGGAAAAAGACAACCGCAAAAAAGAGTGACAAAAACAAACCGATCTGCAAGTTGTTGATCAATACCGATGAACCGGAAGAATGCCGAATAGCTCTGCTGGAAAATGGTCGGGTTGAATCTTTTCATGTCGAAACAGTGCTGGGAGCCCAGGTCAAGGGTAATATTTATAAAGGCAAAATCACCGCAGTTGAGCCCAATCTCCAGGCCGCCTTTGTTGAAATCGGCCTGGAGAAAAACGGCTTTCTTGCCTTCAGTGATATTCATCCGGAATATTACTGCAAAGAAGTGCCGGCCAATACCCACTGGAAAAAATTGAACATCCAGAATGTTATCAGAAAGGGCCAGGAAATACTGGTTGAAGTAGTCAAAGAGGCTACCGGCATGAAGGGAGCCGCTCTTACCACCTTTCTTTCCCTGCCCGGCAGGTATCTGGTTTTGATGCCGGGCAGTGACAGCCACGGCATTTCCCGGCAGATCACCGATGAGGCGCGGCGCACTAAACTGCGGGAAATATTGTCCTCGATCAAGATGGGTGAAGGAATCGGTTACATCATCAGAACAGCCAGTGCCGATGTAACAAAAACAGCCCTGACCAAGGATATTCGCTACCTGCTTAATCTCTGGAAAGAAATTAAAAAGAGAGGGCAACAGGAGGAATCCCCGGCATTAATCTATAAGGAAGGAGACGTTATCGCCAGATTTCTCCGCGATCATTTTACTCCCGATATTACTGAAATCCTGGTGGACAACAAAGAAGCATTTGACCAGGTAACAAGCTTTCTCGCCCTGTTGCCGGCCAAACAGCGAACTTCCAAGGTTAAGATGCATCACGGTGCTAAACCAATTTTTAATCAATATCAGGTTGAAGAACAGATTGAGCAGATGTATCAGCCCACGGTTTCCCTGCCTTCCGGCGGTTCAATTGTCATTAATCCCACTGAGGCCCTGGTAGCAATTGATGTTAACTCAGGCAGCACGGCAAAGGATAAAAATTTCGAAGAAACAATTTTCCTGGCTAATATGGAAGCAGCCGAAGAACTTGCCCGTCAGCTGAGGTTGCGGGATCTTGGCGGCCTGATTGTTGTCGATTTTATTGATATGCGTGACAAACGCCATTGCCGGGAGGTGGAGAAAAAGGTCAAAACCTGCATGAAACGGGACAAGGCCAAGGTGGACACCAGTCGCCTTTCCAAATTCGGCCTGATGCAGATTTCCCGGCAGAGACTGGGGCCGCCCATCCAGAAGGGCAACTACATTGTCTGTGAACATTGCGGCGGCCACGGTATTATTCGTTCGGTTGAAACCACGGCCCTGGTTCATCTCAGGAAAATTCAAACCGGGGTGGCTAAAAAGAATGTTGCTAAGGTAGAATGCCGTCTGCCCATGAAAACCGCCCAATATCTCCTCAATCAGAAGAGAAATGACCTGGTTAACCTGGAGCGGAAGTACAATATTGAAATCAGGATTACCGCAGATCCCGACATGACTCCGGCTCAGTCCGCAATTAATTTTGTTAAGCAGGAAGAAAAGAGAAAGTAGTCGTAACTATTCAGCTGTACCTCACGAAGTCTGCGCTTATCTCTGCGTCCGATCAGGTTGTCTTACATAGCGCTTGTAGCTGTGACAGCCTGATCAAATACATCTAAGGCACATCTGAACAGTTACAAAACAGCCTGACATTTTGTAATGAGGGACAAAAAAGAAAAAAGAAGGCTCCAGCGTTTTGATCTGTGCCTGCCGGCCAGGATTTATCCGGCAAAAAAGGAGGGGGCTAATGAAGCCATAGTTGCTCCCACGATAAATATCTGCGCCGGCGGTGTCCTGCTCGACAGCGATACCGGGCTGGAGACCGGCAGTAAAGTGGAGCTTGAAATTGTTCTTAACCTCGATGAACTGGAAAAACTGCAAGAGAAAAAGGCGCAGATAAAATTGTCAGGCGTGGTTTTACGAAGCGATGCCACAGGGACGGCTGTTGCCTTTGATGAAAACTATGAGCTTGAACCCATCGGCTGATCCTTTGCACCCTGCAGGTAAACACACGTTCCCCACCTACCCTAACGTAACGGCTTGAGCTTATTTTTTCCTGATGCTTGCCCAAGCAAATCATTTTCAGACAGGCGCAATGCTGTTAAGGGTACGTTCAAAAATAACTTCACATTTTAGGCCGTTATTTTTTCACATCACCGGAATTGTACACTCTGAAATAGCTGAACATTCACGATAAGCTTCAATCC
>JANTGB010000312.1 GCA_024763115.1 Desulfobulbaceae bacterium
CTGCAACCTGAAGATGAAATTACTGTAGCTCCGGCATTTACCAGCAGCGGCAAAGAGGCCATTGATAATTTTATCCTTGAACTTGAATCCGCCCTGCCCGATCCCGGTGCGCCGCTTATTGCCCGGCGGAAATTTGAATTTAATAACTGGTATCGAAAAAAATATATTTTGGCCTGGCACGATTTTGCCGCCAATTTCAAGAGCGGGGTAAACACACTGGCAAGTCTTGACGAATGGCGGCAGATGCTGCCGAAAACAGCAACGGACAATGACCCGTACCTGCTCCTCTTTGACCGGCTGGCTGAAGAATTTTCTTCTTTTGCCGCCAATGACAATCTGCCTGCCTGGCTGAAGTTGATTTTTCAATACCAGAATCTTAAAGCCAAGGCTAAAGTAGCCGGCGCCAGTGACAAAGCTCAGAATGTTTCTCTTTTGCAAAGAGTCGGGCAAAAAGGTTCCGCCCTGTTGGGCAGAGCAGGCAGCAAACTTGATCAGGCCTCACAGGTTATCACTATTGAGGATAGCTTAAAGGCGGCCCGGGCCTTGAACGAATACAAAAAAGAACTTCGTTCCATTGTTCCCCTTACAGCTTCACAAAAAGAATCATATGAACTGGCAGTAAAAGTTTTCAAGGAAGAATCTACTCCTTTTGCTGTTGCTCACCAGCAGTTACTCCAGATCAAAAGTACCCTGGCAACCGGTGAGCAGGATGAAAAAGTTTTCTGGCAGCTATTAAACGGCCCGATGTATTTTATTTGGAATTTCATCAGGATAGAAGCAGCCTGCCATCTCCAGGATATCTGGGAAAAAGATGTATTGGCTGAAGCACAAGGCATTACCGACCAGCAACGCCTGGGTAAACTCCTCATGGGCAATGACGGCTTATGCGTCACATTCATACGTGGCCCGGCAGCCCCCTTTATCAGCCGCAGCAGCAAGAAGGGATATTACGCCGTCAAGGCCATGGGCGGACGAATTGCCTTTGAGCCATCCTTCCTTAATTTTTTAACCAAGGGAGTTTCCGGCCAGCGTACTGCCAGAGAAAACTATAATATTATTATTAAAGGGCTGCCGACCGACAGTAATTCCGATTCCTCTATTCAGCCTCATGCCACCCATCTGATGATTCAATGCTCTGACGGCACAATTCAGCTTGACAATTACCAGTATCCCATCAAAAAGGCGGTTAAATGGTCGCCCACTACCTGTGGCGATGTCCATTTCCAGATCGAAATAAGTGATCTTATTCTTAATAAGAGATATACGGGTTCCCTGGCCTTTGCCAAATTCCTCAAGGAATTCCGCACCGGTGAACGTATTTTTTATCCCAAGGAATTCCCCGATCATGAAATGGATCTTAAATTATTAGGAGTTAAGTATATCAAAGCCAAGTATAAATTTGACGGCAATAGACCCATTATTAAACTTATCAGCGGAACTACCGGTTCGGTTCCTCGGCAAATCGTTAAATGCTGGGCTTCAAACTAAAGCCAACCGACTGGCAATGGGCAGCCCACGGCAAGATTCCGGCAGCCCGTGATTTTTTCACGGTCGGCACTGAATCACCTGTTTTCAAGGCCTTTTTCGGCTGGCTTGACGCGGGCTGTCAACAGTTTAATGATCGTGATCCCCTGGAGAAAAACCGTTCCTGGCGTTTCTGGGTTAAAGGGCCTAAAAAACATCAGCTCCTGTGCGGCATAATAAAAAACAGTTCCGATAAGATCGGTCGTCCCTATCCGCTTATGTTGATCGGCAGCGGCAGCCTGAAGAACTGGGAAAAACAATGGGATACTATCCCTGCCGCCTGTGAAGGATTATGGAGTGAACTTGAGTACCTGACAACCAAACGTTATGACGGGCTTGAGCAGCTAAACGCCGACCTGCGCCTGCTGAAACCAAGGGATCAGGCTGCCGGACAACAGGTTCCGGAAATGGAATGCCGGGAATTAAGCGGCAATCCAGCCTGGATTAAGCGTTTAAAAAACGAACATCAGCTGGCTATTCCCCTGACAGCCGAACTGACTGACCTGGAAACGGCTATCCGTTGCTTTCATGTTTATTTAAAAAACAACTGGCAAGAAATACCCGGCAGCGTCTTTCTGGGCGGACAACCGGAAAATCCTTTATTTGTTGTTTTTAACAAGGGACTGACAACCGATGATTTTTTAAAATTATGGAGTGATTAAAAAAGTTTAGCTTGAAATTATAGGGCAATTTATTGTAAGATTTTTCTGACATTTTAATGTCTTAATTTTTGGCAAACAAAAGTAATATTTTTTCGCCCCTACCTGAACAGTTACAGTGGTTATTAAATGGCAAATATAAAAGACCTTATCCATACCGGCCGTCTGACTGAGGCCAGAAAAGAGCTTATCGAACTGGTTAAAACCGCACCGGCTGACACGACTAATCGCACCCTGCTTTTCCAGGTTCTTGTCTATCTCGGAGAATTTACCAAGGCGGAATCTCATTTGAAAATTCTGGCCGGGCAGGACAGCGAACGGTTACCCATGTTTAACAGCAGTCAGGAACTCCTGACTGCCGAAAAGGAAAGGCAGGCCGTCATGAGCGGCAAGACCCCTCCCTCTTTTCTGCCTGATGTACCGCCCTGCAGCAGCGAATATCAGCAACTGCTCAAGACCCTGGCTGCCGGCAGGGGTGATGAGGCTGATGATTTAAGAAAAAAACCGGCAACAGAATTTGGTTCAGTCAGCGGCACGGTCAACGGAACTGCTTTTACAAAATTCGAGGATACCGACACTGCACTTACCTGGTTCCTGGAAGCTTTTGTCCATGAACGTTACCTGCTTATTCCCTTTACTGCTATCCGGGAACTGAACATTGCCACCCCTGCCAATTTTCTTGATCTCTGCTGGATATCGGCCCAGGTCACCATGTGGAAGGACGGTCTGGCCTTAAACTGTTATCTGCCCGTTCTTTATGCGAAAAGCTATGAAGCTGATGATGAAATGATCCGGCTGGGCCGTAAGACCAGCTGGAGTTCCCTCGGCGGCTCGGCAATCAGGGGCGCGGGACAGCATGTTTTTGAAACCGACAGTAAAGATTAC
>JANTGB010000313.1 GCA_024763115.1 Desulfobulbaceae bacterium
GCGCCTGGTTTTCTCCAGAACCTCCAGTCCCTGGCTGGTGTTGCTGGTCAGCAGTATTCTCAGCCGCTGTTTATGATTAAGCCGGCGGACGATTTCCGCGGCCAGATATGATTCACCCACTGAGGCGGCCTGAATCCAGATATCGCAGCGTTGCGGCCTGGTCTTCAGCCGCCTTTCTTCCCAGCCCCGGCGTAAGCGCTGGTTGCGACGCAAAAAAGGAAACGCCCCGCTCCAGGCCAGCTGATAAAAAAAGAAGGCTGTTTTTTGGGTGAATGAATTATCCATTTGGATCAGATGCCGGATGCCGGATGCCGGATGCCAGAGGACAGAGGACAGAGGACAGAGGACAGAGGACAGAATTTATGATAGTGATCATTGTAACTTATCTTAGCCGTTTATTTGCTTGCGGGATATTAACGCTCCTTTTATATTATGGAAATTCGTTAATATCAAGACATAACAAAATTAAATCCATAGAAAAAGGCGAACATTTTTGCAGATGAGGCTCAGGTCATACGAATTGTTCATATCTGTCCTCTGTCCTCTGACTTCTGACAAGGAGAATAAAATGAAAAAATCACTCTCGGCAAACACCCTCGTCTATCCTACCCCGGTCTGGGTTATAGGGACATACGGTGAAAAAGATGAAGCAAATGTCATGACTGCGGCCTGGGCCGGGATATGCTGTTCCAAGCCGCCCTGCGTTGCTGTTTCTCTGCGCGAGGCCACTTACAGCCATGGCAATATTATACGAAACAAGGCCTTTACCGTTAACATTGCGACTGAACAATACGCGGCTGAAGTAGATTATTTCGGCATTTCCACCGGCCGCAAGGTTGATAAACCGGCAACCTGCGGCCTGACTCCGGTAAAAAGCGAACTGGTGGCTGCGCCCTTCATAAAGGAGTTTCCGCTAATCCTGGAGTGCGGTTTATTGAAGGTTGTTGAAATCGGCCTCCATACCCAGTTTATCGGCGAGATTATGGACGTAAAATGCGATGAGGAAATCATCGGCGACCAGGATGTCCCTGATATTGAAAAACTGCGGCCTCTGGTTTTTTCGCCGGTAAGCCGGAGGTATCACGGAGTTGGCGATTTTATCGGTGATGCCTTCAGTATGGGGAAAAAATACCGGAAAAAGACATGAAAATTACTGATTCGTAACTATCGGCAGGTATTCCGGTGCCCAGCGCATTCCGGCAATAAGTTCCCGCAGCCGTTCCGGATCATTATTATGTTGAAAATCGCTGAAGGCGCAGAGGTGGCCGACATTTTCCCTGATAGCCGTTTCTCCCACGGCCTGGGCGACCTCAAAACTGACTGCGGCCAGAGTCTCCACCGGCGGCAGCAGTTCTCCCTGTTTTTCGGCCGCAGCCGTAACCCGGCGCGATACGGCATGGGCTGCGGCAGTAAAAAAAGAAGGCCTGACCTCTCCGGCCCCGGAAGTAAGCACTCCCAGGCCGACTCCCGGAAAGACAAAGACATTATTGCACTGGCTCACCGGATATTGCCTGTCCTGAAATGACACCGGGGCAAAGGGGCTGCCGGTTGCCGTCAGCGCCCGGCCTTTAGTCCACTGGTAAATATCAGCAGGCAGGGCCTCGGTTTTATCGGTGGGGTTACTTAAGGGCAGGATAATGGGGCGGGCGGTATTGGCTGCCATGGCCCGGATCACCGGCTCGGAAAAACTCATGCCCTGCCCCGAAGTGCCGATCAGTACGGTAACTCCGGCGTTTTTTACCACTGAGAGCAAATTCCCGTCGGCCGGAGAATTATACCAGTAAAGAGCATCAGGCTCCTTGGCAAAGGTCTCTTTGTATGGTTCCAGCCTGCGGTCGCTGGTCACCAGGCCCCGGCTGTCCAGGGTAAAAATCCGGGCCACCGCCTCCTTTTCACTTAACCCCTCGGCCAGCAGCGCGGTTTTCAGCTGTTCGGCAATACCCACTCCACCGGCTCCGGCCCCATGCACCAGAAAAATCTGATCCTTTAAGCTTTCATTTTTAATTCTCATCCCGGTCAGAATCGCGGCCAGGGTAATGGCGCCCGTACCCTGAATATCATCATTAAATGAAACAAGATCATGGAGATAGGAATTACGGATGGCAAAGGCGTTTTGCTTGGAAAAATCTTCCCACTGGCACAGGGCATTGGGAAACACGGCCTTAAACGCCCTGGCAAAACGCTGGACAAAACGGATATAGTCGTCACCAATGAGGCGCTCATGCTGCCAGCCCAGATAGTTTTCATCAGCAAGCAGGGCCGGGTTGTCGGTTCCCACGTCAAGGGAGATCGGCAGGCAATGCCAGGGCGCAATTCCGGCCCCTTGAGTATACAGCATTAATTTGCCGAGGCAGATGGCAATGCCGCCCGCCCCCTGGTCGCCGATGCCCAGGATCCCCTGATTGTCGGTTACCACGGCCACCCGGATGTCCCGATGCTGGTAGCGCCGGAGAATTTTCTCGGCATGCTCGATATTTCCAGGATAAAAATGAATGCCGTTGGCCCGCCTGAATATCGTCGAGTAGCGCTGACAGACAAGCCCCACCGTGGGCGTGTAGATAATTCCCATGTATTTTTTTATATTGCTTTTGATCAGGGCATGGGCCAGGGTTGCATTGCGGTCAAACTGGGCCCGGATAAATATAAACCTTTCAATGTCATCGTTCTTTTCGGCTACCTTAACTGCGCTGTTGGCCACCTGTTTTTCCAGGGAACGGGGGGTGGGCGGCAGGGCTCCATCCAGGTCAAGGGCCTTTCTTTCAGCTAAAGTAAAGGCTGTGCCCTTGTTGGTATAATTATTTGTCTGCAGGGCCAGGCCGGTTTCCCAGGCAACCAGAGCAGCGGTCTCGCCATATTGACCATATTGAAAGCCGTAAATTGTTTTCGGCATTACAGTTGCTCCTTTTGGTTTTCAGCGGCAATCGGGAAGTAGAGATGAAATTCGGTTCCCTTGCCGATTGTGCTTTCCACGGTAATGGCGCCGTTATGGCTCTGAACAATGCCGTGGACAACGGCAAGCCCCATTCCCGTGCC
>JANTGB010000314.1 GCA_024763115.1 Desulfobulbaceae bacterium
GTCAATAAGACAAGTTCCGCTATCCGCATAACTCACCTGCCGTCTAATATTGTTGTCCAGTGTCAGAATGAACGTTCCCAGCATCGTAATAAGGAAATTGCCATGAAAATGCTCAAAGCCCGCCTTTATGAAAGGGAAAAAGAGCTGCAGAAGGAAGAACAGAAGGATCTGCATGGCGATAAAAAAGAAATTTCCTGGGGAAGTCAGATAAGGTCGTATGTCATGCATCCCTACCGAATGGTCAAGGATCATCGCACCGGATACGAAACCGGCAATGTTGACAGCGTGATGGATGGTAATATCGATCCCTTTATCAAGGCTTTTCTGCTTTGGCAGGGATAAGTAGCTTACCGGTACGTACTGGTAAAACCCGCCGGTTTACTGCGTAACTTCGATACATTCGTCTGCTGACTCCTTTGTTAAAGCCGAAAACAATAGATTTACGTTCATCCGTTCTCCGTTTAGTCCAAACCCAGGGCGCGGAAATTTTGATTAATTTTGTCGTTATATTAATAGCGTAGTCGTTGTCCTTTTCTGCAATTTTTTGTTTGTTGTCATACAGTGTGGCAAGCTCATCCGCTGACGGCATTCGCCAGTCGTCATGCCCCCCTGCAGAATAATTTTTGCAATAGAGAACAGCTCTTGACCAGGAAATGTCTTTGCCGTTGTCCTGCGGCGCCCAGATAAGCCCACTTTCCTGATCTTTTACAGTGCCGTCATCCAGGACGATGAATCTGTTTTCTGCTGTGAAGGCGTTGCCGGCCATATAAGCCAGGAAAACGAGTATACATCCGGAAAAATAAATTTTTTTGATAACTTCCCGAACAATTATCTGCACGGCTGCTCCTTTTTATTTGAGAACAAGAAAAAAGCGGATGATTATGAATTTTCTTAATGGGCTATCCATTTCGCCGGACTGAAATGAAAAATTGCAGGATGGGTTAAGCCGGCGGCCGGCAAAATAGATAGCCCCTTTTGCCTTATTTAGGGCCGAAAAGGGGTATATCCCCTGCTGTAACCTCTTTGCCGGGGGTATGCTGTTTCGCCATAACTTCATTGGCCTGACACTGCTTCTTTTTTTTGTCCAGGCAGTTTGCGGCAAAATGTTGCGGCATGGGCTTAAATTGTACCATCAAATTTTTGGGTATTCTTATCTTGCATTGTTTCCTGAGACGGGAAGGATCGTAATTACGATTTAAACGGGAAATTTCAATCCAGTTGTCTGTTTTGCCGGTGTACCACAGGGCAATTTTTGCCATGGTTTCATTGGGCCATCTGACGGTATGGATATAAACCGGCTCAACCGGCATACTCTCATTGCCGCTTGTTGTTTCCCTGCCGGCATTACATCCGCTTAAGAGCAATATAACCGCAAGCCAGAGCAACAGCTTATTTTTCATAAACAATTTTCTCATCAAAATTTCACCATGTCCGTATTTTTTATTTTTCAAAATTGCACAGGTTAAAGAAATTGTCAAGGTAGATCGGTAAATTAGCCAAAATACATCTTTCAGTATTGACATTAGGCGCTTATAGCCATATTTTAAACTGCTTTTATAATATGGTGACTTATTCTCGGAAAATCTTCAAGCAATACAGAAAAAATATAATTAAGGAGAAAATGATAATGATAAAACAGGCTTTGGCAAAAGTGGTTACAGAAGAAAATCTCTCGGAAGAGGAGATGGTCGCGGTTATGGATCAGGTCATGAGCGGCAAGGCTACTGAAGCACAGATCGGCGCTTTTATAACCGCCTTGAGGATGAAAGGCGAAACAATTGACGAGATTGCCGGAGCTGCCAAGGTGATGCGGCAGAAAGCTCTCAAGGTCGATGCTGCTGATCCGGGTGAAATTCTGGTTGATCCGGTGGGTACAGGTGGTGATGCTTCCGGTACTTTTAATGTTTCCACCACTACGGCCTTTGTGGTAGCCGGAGCCGGAATTGCCGTGGCCAAACATGGTAATCGCTCAATTTCCAGCCATTGCGGCAGTGCTGATGTCCTGGAGGCCCTTGGAGTTGATCTCTCCTTGAGCGCTGAACGGATCGGCCAATGCGTCCGCCAGGTGGGCATTGGTTTCATGTTCGCTCCCATGATGCACGGAGCCATGAAATACGCAATCGGCCCGCGGAAGGAGATAGGAATCAGGACGGTTTTTAATATTCTGGGGCCCCTGACTAATCCGGCCGGCGCCAATGTTTATCTGCTTGGTGTTTATGATCCTGCCCTAATCGAAAAAATGGCCCATGTCCTGGCTCGTTTTGAGGTTAAAAGAGCCCTGGTGGTCTGCGGTGAAGGCAATATTGATGAAATTACCATAACCGGCGAAACCAGGATTGCCGATCTTAATAACGGTGAGGTTAGCACCTATACTGTTAAACCGGAAGATGTAGGGCTTAACCGTGCCACTCTGGCTGATATAAAGGGGGGTGAAACCGCTGAAGCTTCGGCCCGGCAGCTTCGCGCCGTATTAAAGGGCGAAAAAGGCGCAAAGCTTGACATGGTGCTGTTTAATGCCGGAGCCGCTTTGCTGGCCGCAGGCAAGGCTGATGACCTTAAGGCCGGAGTTGAACTGGCTCGAGATATAATTGATTCGGGCGCGGCCCTGGCAAAATTAGACGCCCTGGTTGATTTTTGCCGGGATTAAGTTTTTTTCCGCTTTAGTGGGTTAGATTATTTTGTTGTGTTTTTGTGATACGCTCTGGCACACCGTCAGGGCTTAAAACATTCCGGCTACAGAGGATAAAAACTTCGTACTGCTCAACCATGACACCGCATATTTTCACGATCAGTCTGTCTTACATAGCACCAGCATGCTGCGCCGGTCTGATCACGAAAATCTAACGGAGTCTCCCTCTGGTCGCTTACCCCATGAGTAGTTACAAAACTTTATAGGTATAAGGGATGTAACTATTCTGTGTAACTGCTCACAGGGTACCGCATATTTCCGCGATCAGTCCGGCTTACGTATGACTAATACGCTGCGCCGACCTGATCACGAAAATCTACGGCA
>JANTGB010000315.1 GCA_024763115.1 Desulfobulbaceae bacterium
GCTCTGCTACGCCTGCGGTTGCATGCAATTAGATCACTTCTCTAAATGTCCATATTACACCTTATCTCTACTAATTTATTTTTGAGTGAACCCTAAGCCGGGCTATCAATTCCGGCAAAATTTCAAAGAGATCACCAACCACGCCATAGGTTGCAACGGAAAAAATCGGCGCGTCCGGGTCTCGATTGATGGCAATTATTACCTCTGATGACTGCATACCGACCAGATGCTGAATTGCCCCGGAAATACCGCAACAGATATAAACTTTGGGACAAACTGTTTTTCCGGTCTGACCCACCTGGTGAGGATAGGGAATCCAGCCGCTGTCAACTGCGGCCCGCGAGGCGGCAACACCGGCGTCAAGCAGTTCGGCAAGTTCATTTATCAAGGCAAAACCTTCGGCATTCTCCAAGCCCCGGCCCCCGGCCACCACTACGTCAGCCTCGGTTAAATTAACCTGATCTGATTCTTCAATCACACTGCGAACAACCTTTACCCGGGAATCAATTCTCTCCGGGGCAGATTTTACCGGGATAATTTCCCCTTTCCGAGATGAATCAGCCTCCAGGGGTTTCATAACCAGAGGCCGCACCGTAGACATCTGGGGACGATAATTGGGGCAGACAATAGTTGCCATGATATTACCGCCCCAGGCAGGCCTGGTCTGCAATAAATTTCCACCTTCAGGATCTATTGCCAGTTGAGTGCAATCCGCAGTCAATCCGGTTTTAAGGGAAGTCGCCACCCTGGGGATAAAAGAACGACCAATCGCCGTTGCCCCGGCCAGGACAATCTCGGGCTTATGCTCGTTAATCAGATCAATAAGCACATTTCCATAAGCATCGTCGGTAAAATATTCAAGTCCGGGCTCATCAGCCACATATACCTTATCAGCGCCACCGGCAATCAGCTGCTCTGCTTCGTCGGTAAAATCATGCCCCAGCAAGACCGCCGACAATTTTACCTGCCGCTGGTCAGCCAGTTTGCGGCCGACCCCCAGAAGTTCAAAGGCGACAGGAGCAATCCGGCCATGGCGATACTCCGCGTAGACCCAGACACCCGACCAGGCGGAAAGATCAGCCGTTTCGTCCTGCTCAGCCTTGTCAATGTGCAGAGCCTCCACCTCGCAGTCCTCCACACAAGAACCGCACAAGGTACAGTTATCATTAACTTCGGCCACCCCGTCGACAACATGAATGGCATCAAAGGCGCAATTTTCTTCACATACTCCACAACCGATACAGGCTTCTTTGTCTATTTGCAGCATCTTTGTTTAATTTGTTTTATTGGTAAAACTACTCACGGGATCAGTGATCACATCGCTAACCCTCGTATTTGTAACTGTTTGCAGGGTGCCGGATATTTTCACGATTAGTTCGGCGCAGGGTATCAGTCATACCTAAGCCGGGCTGATCGCAGAAATCTCCGATGTCCAGTGAGCAGTTACTTATTGATTTGATTTATTTTGCCGGTTAAGCCGGTTCAACCAGAATCTCGGCAAGTTGCGTCGCCTGTTCGCTGACAGTGCCGGTAATCATGGTTCTTTCCCCCTTAAACTCCGGAGAAAAAACCCGGACAACCTGAGTAGGCGACCCGGCCAGGCCCAGCTGTTTAATATCAGCGCCGATATCTGCAGCGGAAAGAACAGTGACGGCCATCTTTTTTGCCTTCATCTTTCCTTTCAGGGAAGGAAGACGGGGCTGATTAATCTCTTTAACTACAGTCATCAGGGCCGGAAGTTTTACCTCAAGCACATCATAGCCGTCATCCATCATTCTCTCAAGATGCAGCGTATCATCAACCAGATCATTAATCCGCCTGACACAGGTAACATAAGCCATGTCCAGGCGCTCAGCCAAGCCCGGCCCTACCTGGGCCGTATCCCCATCAATAGCCTGTTTGCCGCAGAGCACCAGATCAGGTTTGCCGCATTTAACGATTGCCTGGGCCAGAGTATAAGTAGTTGCCAGGGTATCAGCCCCGGCAAAGGCCCGATCGGAAACCAGCACAGCCTCATCCGCCCCACAGGAAACCGCCTCCCGCAGTATTTCCTCTGCCTGGGGCGGCCCCATGCTCACCACAGTAACCGTGCCGGAAAATTTTTCTTTAAGCCTGACAGCCTCTTCCAGGGCATGACGGTCATAGGGATTAATTATCGACTGTACCCCATCCCGGGCCAGGGTATTTGTTTTCGGATCAAGCCGGACATCCTTGGCATCAGGAACCTGTTTTATACAGACAAAAATATTCATCGTAAATTATGCGTACTCCTTATTTAATTCCTGGCCCACCACATTACGCTGAATCTGGTTGGTTCCTTCATATATCTGGAGAATTTTGGCGTCACGCATCATTTTTTCTACCGGATAATCCCGCATGTAACCATAACCGGCCAATACCTGAACAGCGTCCACCGTGACCTTCATGGCCATGTCAGTGGCAAAAACCTTACACATTGACGATGCTTTTGACATATTTTTAGGATGGGCGTCAATATGTTTTGCCGCACTGTAAACCAGGGCCCTGGCCGCCTCAACCTGGATAGCCATATCTGCCAGCATATGCTGCACAGCCTGAAAGGAAATAATCGGTTTACCGAACTGAACCCGCTGTTTGGCATAAGTCACCGACTCATCAAGAGCCGCCTGACCAAGGCCGACGCCGAGAACGGCAATGCCGGGCCGGGACTTGTCCAGAGTTCTCATAACCGTAATAAAACCGGTACCGGGACGCCCAACCAGGCGATCTGCGGGAATACGGCAATCCTTGAAAATCAACTCCCTGGTGGATGAAGCCCGGATACCCAGTTTCTTTTCCTTGGCCCCGTAAGAAAAACCGGGATCAGTATCCTCAACCACGAACATACTGGCTCCGCGCGCCCCCTTTGACTTGTCGGTAATGGCGATTACCGTATAAATCTGGGCCTCACCGGCATTTGTGATCCACTGCTTGGTGCCGTTAAGCACCCATTCGTCGCCGTCAAGCACTGCCGTGGTCTGAATTCCCGAGGC
>JANTGB010000316.1 GCA_024763115.1 Desulfobulbaceae bacterium
CTAATGACAAATGAGCAATTACATGACGAATGACAAGCAAAAACAGGATAAATCTCTGCCATCCAGCAGTAAAATAGATATGTTCAGGCTGGAAACGATGAAAACCTATCTCGTCGGCCTGATGGATGAAAGCAACTGTGATAAATTGATGCGGCTGAGTCCGGCAGTGATAAAACCGATTTTTAACGGGGCAACTCGGCTCAATCCCTCTTCAATTTTTATCAATACAGGATCTGATGAGGATATGGCTTACATTCGGCTTCAGGCCTTGAAAAAGGGCGAGGAGGTCGCATTATCCACTAAAAATCATACCTGCCATTTTGACGGCCCGGATGACCAGGGGCGCGATACAGCCAATACCAGGTATCTGGCCTATGATGAGACGCCGATAAGTTCACTGCAGCACAAGCTGGAACATCGGGCCGGTTTGCTGGAGGTTCGAACCATCATGAACGATTTGATGAAAGATAAGGAGATGATTGTTTCATTTATTTCCAGGGGGCCGGTGGGGAGCCCGGTCTCTGATCCCACTCTGCAGGTCACTGATTCATATTATGTGACACATAGTGAATTTCTTCTCTACCGGATGATGAGCCCGGAGGCGTTTTCCAATGATGTTGAACAAAAGGGATACATTTTCATCAACTATCACAGTGCCGGCGCGTTGACACCGACTAAGGTTTCCGCGAATCTGCACAACAGGCGAATTTATATGGATGTGGAAGGCTGGCGGTCTTACAGCATGAACAACCAGTATGCTGGAAACTCCATAGCGCCGAAAAAGATTAATCATCGTTTTGCCAACATGAATAATCTTCGTAACTATTTCGGCTCCCGGCTGGATGAGCATATGTTTGTCACCGGTTTTGACCTTGATGGTGAGGTGGTTTATTTTGCCGGAGCTTACCCCAGCGGCTGCGGAAAAACCGGGACGGCAATGACCGGCTCAATCCTGATTGGTGACGATTTAGCCAAGATTTTCATTGATGTGACCAGTGGTGAAGTCCGGGCGGTTAATCCTGAAAAGGGAATGTTCGGCATCATTGAAGGGGTAAACCGCATTGATGATCCTGAAACTATGGAAGTCCTGACAAGTGAAAAGCATGAGGTGATTCTCTCGAACCTGCTGATCGGCAACGGCCAACCTTACTGGGAAGGCATGGGAGAGAAATTTCCCCAAAAAGGATATAATTTCAAGGGCGAGTGGCACAGGAAGTACGGCGAACCGGTTTCTCATAAAAATGCCCGTTTTACCATCTCTCTGGACTCGCTGGCTAATCATTATCAGGGAAAAGAAAAGGTCAAGGGAGTAAAATTAAGCGGATTGTTGTTCGGCGGTAGAGATTATGCGACCATGCCGACAATTGTCATGGCGCATGACTGGACAAACACTGTTGTTCATGGCGCTATTATCCGTTCCGCGACCACGGCTACGGAAATCGGCGCAGACGGCACTGAAAAAAGATCACCTTTTGCCAATGAAGCATTTTTCCCCGGCCCCCTGGGAGATTATATCAAGCATTACCTGGCATTTGGGCGTAATCCAGCCATTGCCGCGAAAAATCTGCCAAGTGGTTTCCAGGTCAATTACTGGCTGCATAAAAGTGCCCGTCAGGCTTTGTTTCCCGGTGACACTGATGGCTTGATAGGCGAAAAAAGGGACACAAAAGTATGGATGAATATCATGGCCCTGATGCACCAGGGCAGGGTGGAGACAATCTGGACGCCGATTGGACGTATCCCGAAATATAAAGATTTACAGAAAATGTTTTCCCGTGTCATCGGCAAGGAATATAAGCGGGAAACCTATAGCCAGCAGTTTTCTCTCTATATTGATAACCTTGTCCGGAGGATAGATATGTCGATTCTGGAATTTTCCAAAGAAAAAGGAATGCCGGAGGAGTTTTTCTATACTCTTGATACCTGGAGACGTGATCTGCTGGCCTTGAAATCAACGATCGGCCCGGTTGTTACTCCGGCTCAAATGATAGAATACGTTGCCGCCAACCTGCCTGAATAAAGGTAAGGGCTCAAGGGCTCACTCAAAAACAAATTCGTAACTATTCAGAGGTAAGCGAATGAAGTGAGACTACGTTGCTTTAGATGTGAGTGATAAGGCTGGCGCAGCATACTAATGCTATGCAAGACAGCATTATCGCGCGCAGCTAAGCGCAGACTCCGGATGAAGTGCAGCTGAATAGTTACTGAAATTCTTCGTAACTGCAGACCCCCATAAGAAGTGAGGCGCTGAATGTTTACTGATGTTGAAATTCGCGTACTTGGATGTTTGATGGAAAAGGAAATGGCCACCCCGGATTATTATCCTCTTTCTCTTAACAGCCTTATTAACGCCTGCAATCAAAAGTCCAACCGTTTGCCTGTGGTATCTTATAACGAAGACGAGGTTACCCAGGCGCTGAATTCTCTTCTTGATAAGCAGTTGGTGCTGCAAAGCGCTGCCGGCAGAGTAGTTAAATATGAACAGCGGTTTTCCTATAATAACGGCCTGTCAGTCCAGGATGCTGCTCTCATGTGTTCGCTCTTTGTCCGTGGCCCCCAGACAGCAGGAGAACTTCGGGGACACACTGCCCGCCTTGCTGAATTTGAAAATCTGGTTGAGATAAAAAAGGTTCTTGCCGGATTGATTGAGATGGATATGCTTACCCTGCTTGCCAGAGAACCGGGCCGTAAAGAAGCGCGCTATGCTCATTTGTTTGCCGATAATAGTTCTGGGCAGGAAAATCCTCCCGAAAAAAGAAAAGCCATGAGTCACGATAAAGATGAATCTTTCACCCTGCTTCAACATGAAGTTGCAGCTCTAAAAGAGGAATTACGTGATCTTCAACTTGAGTTTTCCGAGTTTAAAAAACAATTTGAGTAAACAGGTCGGGGCGAAAAACTGCCCAAACCAACGACCTGTAACTGTTCAGAGGTAAGCGAACGAAGTGAGACTCCGTGTGCTTTAGCTGTGCGTGATAAGGCTGGCACCCATACTACGGGCATAAACTT
>JANTGB010000317.1 GCA_024763115.1 Desulfobulbaceae bacterium
TACGTATGACTAATACGCTGCGCCGACCTGATCACGAAAATCTATCGGAGTCTCCCTTCGGTCGCTTACCTGCACCCTGTAACCAGTTACAATTACAAGGGTTAGCGAAGTTATGACGCTTACCCCATGAGTAGTTACCTTTGCTGAATAGTTTAATCGCGTAGCAGGGAGGGTGCGCAGTGCATGCCCTGCACAGAGCAAATCTTCTTTGCTCAGAGATAACATGCCTAAAACATCCATTCAAGCTGTAAAAACCGGAATTGAACAATTTGCCGCAGCTCCCCCGCCGGGGCCGGCCCGAAAAAGACTTGGCCTCCTGTGTAACCAGTCATCCACTGATGCCGCCTATGTACACAGCCGTGATATTGTCAACCGTGTCTGTCCGGGCCGACTGACCTGTCTTTTCAGTCCCCAGCATGGTTTTTTTGCCGACAAGCAGGATAATATGATTGAATCCGGCCACCAGCGTGATCCGGTGACGGATATTCCTGTTTTCAGTCTTTATGGCCGGGAGCGCAAGCCGACAGCGGAAATGCTGGATAATCTCGATGTCCTGCTCATTGACCTGCCGGATGTAGGAACCAGGGTATATACCTTTATATATACTGTGGCCTATTGCCTTGAGGCGGCAGCAGAACAGGACAAGCAGGTAATTATCCTTGACCGGCCCAACCCCCTGGGGGGAACAGCGGTTGAAGGCAATCTCCTTAAAGATGAGGTTCGTTCCTTTGTCGGTCTTTATCCGATTCCCATGCGCCACGGCATGACCATGGGAGAACTTGCCCTTTTCTTTAATAATGAATATGAGCTGGGCGCTGATCTTACCGTGATCCCCATGAACGGCTGGCAGCGTTCAATGCTGTTTTGCGACACCGGGCTGCCCTGGGTTTTTCCTTCGCCCAATATGCCGAGTCCGGCAACGGCTCTGGTTTATCCGGGTCAGGTAATCTGGGAAGGGACAAACATTTCCGAGGGACGGGGAACCACCCTGCCCTTTGAGCTTTTCGGCGCTCCTTTTTTTAACCATGCTGAATTAATCAGCAATCTTGCCGGGACACCGTTGCCCGGTGCTGTTCTCCGCCCCCTGGTTTTTGAGCCCACTGCCAATAAGTGGCGTAATGAACAATGCCATGGCTTTCATCTGCACGTAACGGATAAAGAAAAATTTAAGCCATACCGGACAACCCTGGCCCTGCTGCAGGCAGTGATTAAATTATATCCGGAAAAATTTCAATATAAAGAACCACCCTATGAATATGAATATGAAAAACTTCCCCTTGATCTGATTATCGGTGATCCCCGGATACGGCAGGCTCTTGAACAGAAAACGCCGATTCTTGAACTTGAAGAGAGTTGGCGGCAGGAGTTGCGGGAATATGATCTCCTCAGGCGTAAATATTTTCTTTATGATTAATCCAGTAAACAAGGACATATTATGATCCAAATCCAACCAGTAATCCTGGCCGGCGGCACTGGTTCCCGGCTCTGGCCCCTTTCCAGGGAACTCTATCCCAAACAGCTGTTAAATCTGACTGAAGATTGTTCCCTGCTCCAGGCTACGGTAAAGCGGGTTCTCGCCCTTGACAATACCCTGCCGCCCCTGGTTATTGTCGGTGAAGAACATCGCTTCATGGCCTTCAATCAAATAAAGGAAACCGCGCCGGGGCTGGAATTTGATCTTCTGCTTGAGCCCGAAGGCCGCAATACCGCTCCGGCGGTCTATGCTGCTGCGGTTTTTGTTGAACAGCGCAGTGATGAGGATGTTATCTTGCTGGTTCTACCGGCTGATCATCTTATCCGCCGGGGTGATGAATTTAATAAATGCGTTACTCAAGCGGCGAAACTGGCGGAACAGGGCATGCTGGTCACCTTCGGCATTCAACCGCAACGCCCGGAAACCGGATATGGATATATTGAAAAGGGCGAGGGCGGCAAGGTTAAATCCTTTGTGGAGAAACCGGACAAGGCCACGGCAGAGACTTACCTGGCAGCCGGTAATTATTTCTGGAACAGCGGCATGTTTGCCTTTTCCGTCTCCAGCCTGATAAGTGAAATGGATTTCTGGTCGCCTGAAATAGGCCCGGCCATGCGTGAGGCAATTTATAAGGGCAGTGAAGATCCGCCCTTTTTCCGCTTGAATCGTGAGGAAATGATAAAGGCTCCGAATGATTCAATTGATTATGCCCTGATGGAAAAATCCAGCCGGGTTGCCGTTGTTCCGGCTGATCTTGACTGGAGCGATATAGGTTCCTGGAAGGCCTTATGGGATGTTGCGGATAAGGATGAAGAAAATAATCTTTTTCAGGGAGATATTATTGCCGAAGATGTAAAAAACTGCCTGATCCGCTCGGAAAAGAAGCTGGTTGCCGCTATCGGCCTGCGGGATACCCTGGTGGTTAGTACCGCTGATGCCGTACTGGTTGCGCCGCTGGATCGTTCCCAGGATGTCAAAAAAATAGTCAACCGATTAAAGGCTGAAAAAAGAGAGGAGCACATGCTTCATCTCACGGTTTTTCGCCCCTGGGGCAGTTACACCATCCTCGAAGAGCAGCCGAAATTCAAGATTAAAAGAATAACCGTAAATCCGGGCGTCCAGCTTTCCCTGCAGATGCACCATCACCGTTCAGAGCATTGGGTGGTGGTCAAGGGCACTGCCAGGGTTACCTGTGGTGAAGATGTCTATCTTGTTCTGGAGAATCAGTCAACCTACATCCCCTGCGGCGAAAAACACCGGCTGGAAAATCCCGGCGTTATTCCCCTCGAACTTATCGAGGTGCAGAACGGCAGCTATCTGGGCGAGGATGATATAATCCGCTTTGATGATGATTTCGGCAGATGATGTAAAGGAGGGAGAGGCAAAAGGTGCGCAGGTAAGCGAGGAACGAGACTCCGATGCGCACCCTGTGCGGTTACAGCAAAACCATATTATCCCGATGAATCACCTCGTCACTGTCCTTATGGCCTATGCGACTTTCAATTTCACAGGTCTGCAGCCCTTTTATCCGGTT
>JANTGB010000318.1 GCA_024763115.1 Desulfobulbaceae bacterium
TCTCCCTCCGGTCGCTTACCTGGAGTCTCCCTCCGGTCGCTTACCTGGAGTCTCCCTCCGGTCGCTTACCTGGAGTCTCCCTTTGGTCGCTTACCTGTACCCTGTAACCAGTTACAATTACAGGGGTTAGCGAAGTTAGGACGCTTACCCCATGAGTAGTTACGATAAGAGCTTAAATGACTGATACACCAGCCCCAAAAACCGACAGGCTGGCAAAAATATTTGCCAGGATCAATATGAGCGAACTGCCGGCCATGTCTGCTCATGTCCAGGAGCTGCTTTCATTGTCCAGTGGAGACCGCCGCTCAAATTATCAACTATTAAGCGAGATTATTCTTCGTGATTTTTCTCTGACCAATAAAGTCCTGCAGTTTGCCAACTCCGCTTATTATTCTCATGGCAACAGTGTTAATACTGTTTCCTCGGCTGTGGCTGTCCTGGGTTTTGAGACAATCAGGGAGCTGGCAGTGGGAATAGCCCTTTTTGATGATTTTGTCCAGGCAGGAGTTGAAAAAGATGAAATTGCTCAACTTTTGACCCGTTCCTTTCTCAGTGCCCTGCTGGCTAGAGATATTGCCGGTTCCCGTGATTTACTTGTTAATGAGGAGGAGGCTTTTATCTGTGCCCTGCTGCACAGGCTGGGCAAAATTATTGCCTGTATTTATTTACCGGCTCAGTACAAGGAAATTATCAGGAAAAAAGAGCGGGGAATTACTGAAGATGCGGCGGCTGCGGCAGTTCTGGACGGAATTACTTTCCCTGATCTGGGGCAGGAAGTAGCGAAATTCTGGAATATGACAACAAACGTTATTGAGTCCATGGTGATAAGCCCTGACATATTTAAAGAAGGCGCCGAATATCAGAAAAATCTGCTGATGATTGTTGATTTTGCTAATCGTTTTGTCGATGCTATCTGTAATACCATAGAAATTGAGACATTGATGGAGGATTATGGTTATTCGCTGGCCGTTGATGAAGAAGAAGCAGTTGAAATGCTGGAAAGGGGCATAAATGTCTCAGAAGAAATTTTTTCTTCCATCCGTTCAGGCCTGGCAACTCTTGATCTGCGGAACAAGCTGGAAAAAGTTCTGGCGCTGCCGACAGATGATAGTCCCATTCCACAACCGGAGCAGCAGCATTCCCCCTCCCCTTCTTCGGCCCGTAAAGCGCTAAATAGTGATAAATCCAGCCCACGCAACCTGAATGAATATATTAAGGAATTAACTTCCATGCTGCTGGAAAAATTTTCTCTGGAAAATTTCTTCAGCCTCATGCTTGATGCCCTGTATGATGGGATAGGTTTTGCCCGTGTTGTGCTTGCTATGCCGATCGATATCAATGGCCGGAAAAAAGTGGTAGGTCGTCTGGCTCGTGGAGATATAGAAAAACCGGACAAATTTTCATTTATTTTAGACGGAAAAGATATCACTGCCCGTTGTTATCTCGAGTGTAGAATAATAGCGCTTTCCGGCAATACGCCCAAGGCCTTCCCTGTTAATCTCAACAAATTGGTCCGAGACAGGATTGTTTACCTTTTCCCTGTTGCAGTACATAAAAAAACCATCGCAGTTATTTATCTGGATCGTTTGCAAGATGAAAAAAAATTAACAAAAAGCGAAGCTAACTCCATAAAATTGTTGACTAATTTTATGGTTCAGGCCATAAAAAAATCATACAGAAAATGATTAATGCCTGATTTATGAGGTAATGTTATGGAAAAAAAAATTCTGGCTGCCGTAGATGGTTCACCATATACCCTGAATCAAATTAATTATCTTGGCCGTCTTTTTGCTGATGTAGATGACTTGAAATTCGATTTTATTCGAATTGTTTCCGCAGATTCGCTGCCCCCTGGTACTGAGTGGATGGATGAGCTTGACAAGATGAGCATGCTCCCCCCTCAGGCCCGAAAAAAACTAACCCGATCCCATCAATTCATGAAAGAAATTCCCAGGCAGTTATCCCGCCGGGGTATTAAGCCTGAACAGATTACCACATCTGTCCGTCTGGCTCGAAATGGAATTGCCAATGACCTTGTCCATGAAGCGCGGAAGGGATTGTATGATGCCCTGTTTGTCGGTCGCCGGGGAATAGGTAAAATCGGGGAACTGGTCATGGGCAGCGTATCCATGTCGATTCTGGAAAAATGTTTTCAGGTACCGGTCTGGGTAGTTGACGGGGATTTTAATTCCCGCAAATTTTTTGTACCGGTTGACGGAACTCTTCATTGCTTACGGGCAGTTGATCATCTTGCTTATATTCTCCAGGGTAATTTATCTGCGGAGATTACCCTCTTTCATTCCAAGGCCATGCTGGCTAATAAAAACATTGATCCCCTGGAGGTTTTTTTCCCTCAGTGGGGAGAAGAATGGAGCCGGGAGCATCTTGCCGGGCCGGAAGCGATTTTTCACGGGCCGGAGCAGATTTTGCGGGAAAACGGTTTCCCGATGGAAAAAATAACCAGACTGGAAAAAAAGACGGGTCTTGACCCTGCCCGTGATATTGTCAAACTGGCTATTAAAATGAATGAGGGAACTATTGTCATGGGCCGCCGTAGCCCTGCCGATCCCAAAGGGATTATGCGTGGGGTTTCAGACAGGGTAATGTCGGCGGCAGAACATGTCGCAGTCTGGCTTGTTTGCTGAGTTCAGAAGCCGGAAGCCGGAGGACGGAAAACAGACAGGATAAAAATATTAGACAAATCCCTTATCCGGTTTAGGGAAGCAGCTAAATTGTTGGTTGGATTGTAAGCATTCACCAGCACCTCATCTTTGCCCATTTGAGCCTGCTTGAATAGCACCAGTATGCTGCGCAGGCACAGGTAAGCGAGGAACGAGACTCCGAATAAACAAATCTAAGGCACTGGTAAACGATTAAAGACTTAAATATTGGAAAGATTTATTCCCTGGTGGTAACTACTCATGGGGTAAGCACCATAACTTCGCTAACCCCTGTAATTGTAACTGGTTACAGGGTGCCGTAGATTTTCGTGATCAGGTCGGCGCA
>JANTGB010000319.1 GCA_024763115.1 Desulfobulbaceae bacterium
ATCCTGCCCCATGCCGGTTATGCCTATTCCGGCTTGACTGCAGCCCATGCGGCCCTGGCTCTGGAAAATCAGAAAATAACCAGGGTTATTCTCATGGCGCCGGATCACAGAGTAGGTTTTTCCGGCATTGCCCTTACAAATCTGAGCGCCTACGAAACTCCGCTGGGCCGGGTTGACATTGATCAGGACGCGGAAATTCTTCGTCGCCGACCCCGGCTGTTTCAGCCTCGGCCCGAGTCGGACCGCACTGAACACAGCATAGAAGTTCCCCTGCCCTTTTTTCAATACATGTTGCCGGAATTTAAATTGATTCCTCTGGTCTTCGGAGATGTGGCTGATCCGCTCACCGCTGCTGCGGCTCTTGATCCCCTGCTGAATGAAAATACCCTGCTGGCGGTAAGTTCCGATCTATCTCATTATCTTGAATATAATGCGGCCAAAGCCAGAGATAACAAAACTATTGATATGATACTCAAACTTGACTCAACCGGCCTGACCCCTTTTGCCAATCGAGCCTGCGGCGCGACCCCCATCGCGGTAATTATCGAACTGGCCGGGAAACATAACTGGCAGCCCGTGCTCCTCCATTATGAAAACAGCGGGGATACGGTTAACGGTACCAGAGACCGGGTTGTCGGCTATGGAGCCCTTGCCTTTTACGGAGATAAAACAATAATGGATAATAAAAACTTTTTCAGCAGAGAACAGGGAGAACTCCTGGTGAAGCTGGCCCGGCAGACAATAAGCGCCCGTTTTAATCCCGGCAGCACGGAAGAACAATTAATTAAAGGATTGGCTGATCCGGCATTCCAGGAAAAGCGCGGCACCTTTGTCACCCTGAAAATTAACGGTCAACTCCGGGGATGTATCGGCACGATAAGCGGCCAGGAACCAATAATTGCCGGGGTCAGACGTAATGCTCTTAATGCGGCCTTTAATGATTTTCGTTTCCGTCCCCTGCAGGAAAACGAACTGGATAAAATTAATATTGAAGTCAGTATTTTAAGTGAACCGCAACACCTTGACTATACAGATAGCGCCGATCTTATTGCCAGACTTCGCCCCGGTGTTGACGGTGTTATCTTAAAACTTGGCAGCAACAGCGCGACATTTCTCCCCCAGGTTTGGGAACAGCTTCCTGAGACAGAGGCCTTTCTCAGCCATCTCTGTACCAAAGCAGGACTTGGTTCCGATGCCTGGCAAACGGCAAAACCGGAAATTGAAATATATCAGGTACAATATTTCAACGAATCAGACTATAACAACCGACACCCTTGACCGTAATAATTTTCAGAACCGCACTGTTGTAATCCTCGCCTGACCAGGAATAAGTGACTGGAATCAGTCGATGCAGGCACATTATTTCATTAATGGTCATCATGATATTTTTGAATTTACCGTTCATTATGACAAAAATCAGGCTTAGGGCTCGGTAAAAAATAACTTACCATTTTCGCATCCTAACCGTATCACATCTTCAGCCGTTCTTCATGTCACAAAATTCTCAACGTAGCCCTGCTATGCCTGCGGTTTTGTTCAATCAGATCGCCTGAATCCGCAACACATTCAGGCGCGAAAAACACCAAGTTATTTTTTACCGAGCCCTTAACTCACTTAAAATAATCACCATATAACCTCCTGAAAATTATATTTTCTTGACCTTGACCATTTTTGTCAGTAAGCTGTTTTTTTTTCAAGCTGTAGATTAACCTTTGTTCTATTTCACACATTCAGGAGGAAAAACTATGAAAAAACTGATAAAAAATGGAATTTGCGCCCTGGGATTTTCCGTTTTTCTGGCCATGACTCCTATTACCTCTCAGGCCTCAGGCCACGGTCATGGTCATGGAGCTGCTGAAGCGGTTAAATCCTTGACTCCGGCGGAAACCATGAAGACCATTATTGAAGGAAACGACAAATTCAAAGCAGAGCATGATTCTCACCATTTTGATTCTTTTCAGAATGGCCAGACTCCCAACATTACTTTTATAACCTGCTCCGACTCCAGGGTTCACACCCACCTGTTCGGCATGGAACCTGACAACCACGAATTTGTCATTAGAAATGTCGGTAACCAGATCGGCAATTCCGAGGGATCTGTTGACTATGGCATCCACCATCTGCCCACAAAAGTTTTAGTAGTACTCGGCCATTCCAGCTGTGGCGCCATCAAGGCTGCCATGGGTGACTACTCCAAGGAAACCCCTGGTATTAAAAAAGAACTTGAGCCCTTAAAACCGGTACTGGCCCATGACGACGGCCAAGGCAGCTTTAAAGAACGCTGGGCCGAAAATGTCGAAAGAAATGTCGACTACCAGGTTAACTACAGTCTGAAACTATACGGGGATCAGGTAAAAAGCGGTGATCTGGCTATAGTAGGCGCTGTCTATGATTTCAATAACAACTATGGCAAAGGCAGGGGTACATTAGTTGTTACCAATGTCAACGGTGAAACCGATATTGAAAAAATTATTGACGATCCTCTCTTTAAAGATATACCTACGGGTGACGTAGTCAACCATGTCGGCAGCCTGGCTCCTGCCGTTAACTGGTAATACTACCCATATTTTTTAATATACTGCCTATGGGCGGTTATATTTCAGTAATCTACCCCGAAGACTGTGATAAATTCTCTGGTCTTTGGGGTATTTTTTTTAAATTTGAAATTACCGGACTTATTCGGTAAATTATCCCGGCTCATGAAATTTAGAAAAAGAGGCCCCTTCGGGGCAGTTGAATCTGCAATCATGATGCATATATTTATTGAGTATATCCCTCGTGAAATTTAATCATATAATTACGCGTAAAGCCTGCAATAGCAGGGAATTGAATCATAATTTGACACTCACTTCGTCATTCCGGCATGTAGTTAGCCGGAATCTAAATGACGTGATATAAATTGTCCAAATTTCGTAACCGTTCACCTGGGCACAAAATTTACGATAACCTTCAGTCCTGTAAGTGTTTACCAGTGCCTTAGATTCGTTCGTTTGGGACTTCGAAG
>JANTGB010000320.1 GCA_024763115.1 Desulfobulbaceae bacterium
CGGCCAGATAATCCAGCGTACTTTCTAAAAAAGTTTTCAGCAATTCACTGAAAACTTGCTCCTGTTCCGTTTCGTCGACAAAAATCCGTTCCCTGACTGTAGAAAAAGATAAATTTCCGGCAAACTTCTCTCGCAGATATTGCAGCAGATCCGGGTCATCCTGGGGCAGGGAAGCAAAATCATCATCAGTCACCGGCAGCTGTGCCAGACATTTCAGCTTAATCAGCCAGCGGTCACCGGTCATAATTTTAGATTCATTAAAAAATGATAACCGTATACCATTAGCCAGTTCTTTCTCTTCGATCAGCTCACTCTTACTACTATCTTCCATTCTCTAATCCATCAGCAAAAGGTTGCCTCTCCTCCTGGAAAAGGGTAATATGCTTTTTTCTAAAATAACTCAAAAAGAAAAAATATGACATTATCAATATATAATACTGAAACAGGCAAAAAATCTCCCTTCCTGCCTATGGCGGAAGGGCAGGTAAAACTATATGTCTGCGGCATAACAGCTTATGATTACTGTCATATCGGCCATGCCCGCTCAACTCTGGTTTTTGATATGATTGTCCGTTATCTGCGGTATCGGGGATACCGGGTAACCTATGTCCGCAATTTTACCGACATTGACGATAAAATTATTAATCGGGCCAATGAGCAACATACCACAACCATGAAACTTGCCAATAAATTTATTAACGCCTTCCACGAAGACATGGCTGCCCTGGGAGTTTCTCCCCCTGATATTGAGCCCAGGGCAACGGAACATATCGATGAAATAATAGCTATGATCGAAACCCTGATCAATAACGGCTATGCCTATCAGCAGGATAATGATGTCTATTACCGGGTAGAAAAATTTAAACCCTATGGTCGTTTATCCAAAAGAAACATTGACGACATGAAGGCCGGGGCCAGGATTTCCATTAATGAAAAAAAAGAAAATCCGCTGGACTTTGCATTATGGAAGGGCAGTAAACCCGGTGAACCTGCCTGGGAAAGTCCCTGGGGTCAGGGCAGGCCCGGCTGGCATATTGAATGTTCGGCCATGAGCCGCAAATACTTAGGTGACACCTTTGATATTCATGGCGGCGGCAAGGATTTGATTTTCCCTCACCATGAAAATGAAATTGCCCAGAGCGAGGGCGCAACCGGCAAAACTTTTGTAAACAACTGGATTCACCATGGTTTTGTAACCATTAAAGATGAAAAAATGTCAAAATCCCTGGGTAATTTCCTCACTATCCGGGAAATTATTGAGAAATATTCTCCTGAGGTTCTCCGCCTCTTCATCTTTTCCAGCCATTACCGCTCTCCTCTGGATTTTTCCGCTAGTGCCATGACTCATGCTGAAACCGGCCTGAATCGGCTATATTCCTGTCTGGCCGAGATTGCCGCACTGCCGAAAACAGGAAATCCCGACCACCCCCGGTCAGCGGGCAAAAAAAATATCAAAAAAATCAACTCGCTTGTTCATCGTTTTTGTCAGGCAATGGACAATGACTTTAATACAGCCCAGGGGTTGGGGCATATTTTTGAAACAGTGAAGGCCCTAAACACCATACTTCAGGCTCTGCCCACTGACCCGGCCCAGGCTGACCTTGAGCTGTTGCATGGGGCTGCGGCAACCATCAGGGAACTGGCCGGCATCATGGGCCTGCTCGGCAGCGCACCGCAGGATTTTATTGCTGAAAAGCAGAAAAAAATTCTGGCTGAGCTCAAGCTTGAACCGGCAGAAATAGATAAACTGATCCAGCAGCGCGACCAGGCCAGAAAAGAAAAAAACTGGGCCGGAGCTGATGAAATCCGCGATAAGCTGGCAGAAATGAATATTGAAATAAAAGACAGCGCTGAAGGTACCAGCTGGCAGGTTAAACTTTAGTGCCTTACTCCTGAAAAGATGTAACAAAAAAACAAGAAACTGAAAAATAAGTTTTGAAATAAGGTAGTTATATAACCGGCAAGGCACTTATGCCGTTCTAAAAAATTTTATCGGCAAAGGTGTTAGACGTAACTGCTCACGGGGGGGGAACAATAATGAAACGCCGACCATTAGTTGCCAACCGGTTTTATCCGGAAGACCCGTTTTTTCTTCTTAATGCTGTGAAAGAACTTGTGCCGCAAGCAGGGCATAAAGAAAAAGTTATCGCTGCGGTCTCACCCCATGCCGGTTATGTTTACTCCGGCGCAACTGCCGGAGAAACCCTGGGCAGTATAATTATTCCCGAAGATGTGATAATCCTCGGCCCCAACCATCATGGCAGGGGCGCGCCCATTGCCCTGATGGCGGAAGGAATATGGGAGATGCCCATGGGAGATGTGCCCATTAACAGCAAACTGGGCAAACTTGTTCTCGCTGCTTCTCCATTAATTACTGACGATGAAATTGCCCATCGTTTCGAGCATTCCCTGGAAGTTCAGGTGCCGTTTCTTCAGTATCTGCAGAAAAACCTGGCTATTACTCCTATCGTTATTTCCCGGATATCATTTGCGGAATGTCAGGAGGTAGGTCAGGCCCTGGCTGAGGCGATAAAGCAGTACGCTAAACCGGTTCTCATTCTGGCCAGCAGCGACATGACCCATTACGAATCAAGGGAAAGCGCCGGCCGGAAAGACAGGCTGGCAATTGAACGAATTATTGATCTTGATCCCCGGGGATTATATGATACGGTGCTGGGTCGGGGAATTACCATGTGCGGGGTAATTCCCACCACCATTGCCTTGATTGCCGCCCAAATCCTTGGGGCAACGAAAGCTAAACTGGTGCGTTATACCGACTCGGGCGAGGCCGTCGGCACCACTGATAAAGTAGTAGGTTATGCGGGAATAACCATTTCATAAGAGTAATTGTTCAGCTGTACTTCATCTGCACGCGATAAGTTTGTCTTAAATGTAACTGCTCACAGGGCACCGCATATTTCCGCGATCAGTCCGGCTTACGTATGACTAATACGCTGCGCCGACCTGATCACGAAAATCTACGGCACC
>JANTGB010000321.1 GCA_024763115.1 Desulfobulbaceae bacterium
ACTATAGTGAACACGCCGAAACGAACAAATCCGGGGCACTATCCGAACATTTAAAGGGGTAGAGAAGGGTAGCTTTTACCCAACCCGAATATTTACTTTTAGTTACCATAAATTAATGGAGATTTAACAATATGAGCAGGAAAATAATGTTGATAACTCTACTTGTCTGCTTTTCATTTTTGACAGCCCTGAACTATAGCTGGGCACAAGCTCTTAACGAAAAATCTACCTATGTTGGAGCTGGCAAATGCAGGCAATGCCACGAAGACATTTATCAAGGATGGAAATCTACTTTGCATCCTTATAAGTTTCAAAAGGCTTCGCCTGCTAATATTGTCGGAGATTTCAGCAATAACAACAGCATGAATATTGACGGCAAAACAACGTCCATGTTTGTCAAAGACCAGGAATATTTTATTAATACAACCGGCCCTGATAATAAGGAGCATACTTACAAAATTGACTATGTTATAGGAGGATTCTGGAAACAGCTTTATGTTACAGAATTTCCCAATGGGGAGCTTCATATTCTGCCGACGATGTGGATTGTTAAAACCCAAAGCTGGAAAAAATCTAAAAACTGGAGCAAGACAATATATCAATACTCCTGTTCGGGCTGTCATAACACAGGCACCCAAATCAATTTTGCTGAATCCAGCAATACATTCAAGACAACCTGGTCGGATTTAGGCGTCGCGTGTGAGGCCTGTCATGGCCCGGGCAGCAGACACATAAGCGCAGCAGAAGACGACAAATCCGGCACGATCATAAATCCGGCTAAAATTCCTGATCCGAGGCGGGCAGTAATGGTGTGCGGTTCGTGTCATACCAGAGGCAGTTCCGGTGAAGGCAAATACGGCTATCCTCATGAATATAAACCAGGAGGACAGCTAGTCTTCATGTTCAATGAAAAACCTAAGCTCCATCCCGACGATAGTTCAAAGGCTAATCGGCAGGAATATATTGACTGGAAGAAAAGCGGACACGCAAGAGAAGGAATTGTTTGTTGGGATTGTCATTATACCCACCGGAAAGGTAATGCTAACAAATATCAAACGAAATTGCCGGGATCTTCGCTGTGTCTGAGTTGTCATGAAGTCGAAAGCCAGGGCGTCCACGGAATTCACAGCATCAATAATTGCATTGGTTGTCACATGCCGCCGCTAGGTAAACGTGCCACAAAAGGTGATGTGCACAGTCATCAGTTCAAGGTAGTAAGTCCAAAGGAAAGCATAGATGCGGGAGGTGTGGAAAAACAGCCGAATTCGTGCAACACCTGTCATTATCACAAAAATGACAAACCTGAAGACATGCTGCATGTGTTGAAAAAAGTCAAGACAGCCGGCAAAAACCGGAAGGCGTTTTATTAAGCCACCCTACCTTGAATAATTTTAACAATCTCATGCAACTTGATAACAAAAAAAAACGAGCTATTGCCCTTTTTTCCGGAGGGCTGGATTCCATTCTGGCCTGCCGGGTTATCCAGGCCCAGAATATTGATGTCCAGGCTGTCCGGTTTGTTACCCCCTTTTTCCACTATGATCTCCTCCAGCGTCCCGGCTATGTTGAACATATCCGTAAAAAATATGATATTTCAGTGATACTGAAGGACATAAGCGATTCTTACCTGCCCATGCTGCGGAATCCGGTTCATGGTTATGGTAAACATTTTAATCCCTGCATTGACTGCAAAATTTTAATGGTCAGGGAAGCAAAAAAAATGATGGAGCAGTTTGGAGCTTCATTTATTATCAGCGGCGAGGTCGTGGGGCAGCGGCCCATGTCGCAACGCAAGGATACCATGCGGATCATTGAACGGGACAGCGAAAGCGAAGGTATTCTTTTTCGTCCCTTATGTGCCGGTGCAGCCGTAAAACCCGGCAAGGTGGTTCTTGAAAATATTGTTGACTGTGAAAAACTTCCCAACTTCAGCGGCCGGGGGCGAAATGGTCAGATCCGGCTGGCTGCGGAACTGGGAATAAAAGATTTTCCTAATCCCGGTGGCGGCTGTATGCTGGCTGATCCGGCTCTTGGTAAAAGAATCAGGGATGTTTTTGCTGTTTCACCTGAAGTGACCATTGCCGATATTTCTTTTTTGCTCCTGGGTCGGCAGTTTCTGCTGCCACATGGCAGCTGGCTGGCTGTGGGCCGTAATCAGCTGGAAAACAGCCGGATTGAGGCTCAGTATGTCAGCGGAGATTACTTGCTCAGAATGAAGGATCGGCCCGGACCTCTTGCCCTGCTGCGTTTTTTGACTCATGCCGACGACCTTGCCCTTGCTGCCGGACTGGTAGCAAGGTTTGCCAAAAAGATCAAAAATCAACCAGCTGCCGGGCTGGTGAGAGTGAAAGGGAAGGGTGGGATAACAGAGCTTATGGCAGAACCATGTCTGGTTGATGTAAGCGGATGGCAGCGTTAGCGTCTTTAATCCGGATAACCGTTCAGCAGCTGCGTCATGAAAAACCGTTAAGATGTCAATGGGGCCATCGGTGATGATGTAGGCAATTCTATAATGACCATAAAGGAGAATGCGGATATCTCCTTCCGGATCATTGCGATATTTATAACCAAGTTTGGCAAAATCATTCAGGAGTTGAGCTTTTTAATAAATGCCGGAAATGACTTTACCAGCGGCGGCATGGTTGTCTTGTGCTATGTAGTCATAAGTTTCCAGGATCTGATCCGGCAAGCCATTTCGTCATTTGAGATAACCCGTCCGGCACGAACATCTTCCAGCCCACGGTCAATCATTTTAGCAAAGGCCAATAATTCTCTTACGGAGTTATATTATGAAGGCAGCAGGGCTGGAACCGCCTCCCAAGCCGGATCCTCCTACAGCAGAGGAGTACGAGATGTTTAAAAACGGCTTTGCTGTGACCATTGGTGACCGCCATTACGAAGTCATGGGCATCAACTGCAAACGTAACTGCTCA
>JANTGB010000322.1 GCA_024763115.1 Desulfobulbaceae bacterium
GGGCCTTCTCGAATAGCACAAGTATGCTTCAAAGTCCCAAACGAACGAATCTAAGGCACTGGTAAACACTTACAGGACTGAAGGTTATCGTAAATTTGGTGCCATGGTGAACGGTTACTTTTTTTACATGATAAATCGAGAAATCACGATCAGGAAAAATTTGCAACAAGGTTGTTATGTAATCTCCAAGGCGCTTATTCCCGTCAATCGAGGACAGGGCGGTTGTTTATCAATCATCACCGCCGGTCTTCTTTTGGCGGGGCAGTGAAATAATAAAAGTTGTTCCCTCGCCTACTTTGCTGGTAAAGTTCAAGGAACCGCCATGCTTTCCCGTAACCACGTCATGGGCAATAGCCAAGCCCTGACCGGTTCCCTTGCCCACCGTCTTGGTGGTAAAAAATGGATCAAAAACATTTTTCTGAATATCCTCAGGGATACCGGCGCCGCTATCGCTTATCTCTATATTAATATTGTCTTCATCATAGCTGGTTTTTACCCTTAGCACTCCTTTGCCGATATCAGAATGGTCTGCCGAAACATCGCCAATGGCATGGGCGCCATTGACCAGGAGGTTTAGTACAACCTGTCCCATTTCATCAGCCAGACATGGCACCGGCGGCAAAGACTCATCAAGATCCAACTCCATATCCGCCACATATTTCCACTCATTACGGGCCACGGTTATAGTGGTTTTCAACAGTCTGTTAATGTCCGTTGACGTCATTTCCTTACTGCCGGGATGGGAGAATTCCTTCATGGCCCGCACAATGGATGTCACCCTTTTTACCCCTTCTTGAGACTGGCTGATGGCCTGGGGCAGCTCGTCCGCCAAAAATTCCCAATCCGCCTCTTCCAGGGCCGCCTTGATCTCTTCCGCCACAGGCCCCGGCGTTTTATCGACAATCTCCTGCAATCGAGCCATGCATTTCTTAATATCAGCTACGGCATCCTCAAAAAAATCTATATTACTACCCACATATTGAGTAGGAGTGTTAATCTCATGGGCGATTCCGGCCGCTAACCGGCCAACGGATTCCAGTTTCTGGGCATGCAGCAGCTCACTCTGTAGTTTTTCCTTTTCCCTTTCCTCCCGCTGCCGTTCACTGAGATCCCGCACCACTCCCATGATAACAATTTCACCATCACGCTCAAAGCTGCTGAGCAGCACCTCTGTCGGGAACTCTATGCCATCCCGGCGCCTATGCCGCCACTCAAAGAGATCAACACTGTTGCTGACGGCATTTTGGATATGCATTTGAGCTGCGGATATCGAAGAACTGCCGTCAGGCTGCTTCTCAGGAGAGATGTCGGCTGGATGCAAGAGCAGAAATTCATCCTTATGTTTATAGCCGAAAATGTGTAACGCCGCCTTATTGCAATCTATAAAGCCCTCCTCATTTAAAACAACAATGGCATCATGGGAGGCGTCAAAGAGACGACGATACTCCTCTTTTTTCCGATTGCTCTCGGTGAGATCCCTGGCCACAATTAGAAATCGGCCCTCCCCTTCCTTTCCTAAAAACTGCAAAGTTATATCCACGGGCAGCAAATAGCCGGCCGTATGCCAAATTCCCGTCTCAACACTCAAGGAGTTATCACTTGTATTATGCACGTCTGTCAACAACCGCCGAAAACTATGCTCATCTATATCAGTCAGGATATCAAGCGGAGTCATGGCAAGCAGCTCCTGCTCTCCTGTTCCAACCTGTTTAAGCGCTCCCTGATTAACATAAACAAACCTTAAACTGTCAGGATCAAGGACAAAAACACCATCATGGATTTGATCCAGATAAAACTTAACCATGGCCGGGTCAGTGGCCGTTTTCTTTTGCCTTGTCACATGGTTATCAGGATTCACCATACACCTCATCTCTGCTAATTTATTTTTGAGTGAGCCTTAATTAAATTTTATGGGTTAGGGCAATTACTCCTGAGAAGCCGTCACTCTATTCAGCACCCACCTGACGGGTATAAAAAAAGATAAACACCCTGAAAAACAGGACTTAAACTTCGACTTCGAACTGGAGACGTAATTTGGATTAATTAACAGTCGGTTACCCCAAGGCACTTATCCCTGTCAGGCGAGGAGTAATCGAAAACTTTTAATCATAACTTATTGTAGCCTGTATTTTTACTAGTATACAACAAAAAAACGTAACCGTTCACCAGGGAATAAATCTTTGCAATATTTAAGTCTCTATGCTTTTACCAGTGCCTTAGATTTGTTCATTTGTGCCTGCGCAGCATACTGGTGCTATGTAAGACAGGCTGATCGCGGAGGTAAGCACCCTGAAAAACAGGGCATAAACTTCGACTCCGAATATGCGGTGCCCTGTGAGCAGTTACCCTAATCTTTAGAAAGAGAAGCAACGAGGCCCCCAATAAAGGGAGTCCGGTGCTGAAAGAATTTTACGTCAAGGAATACAGCCTGGTGGCTCTGCGGCGGCGAGCGATGTATCCGGCTGTAATGCCTGATATTTTTTGATTGACATTAATTTTCCGTCAAAGTAAACAGTAAATTGATGATGGAGGAGCATGGCCGCAAATTGTCACCAATTATGCGATGCCGGCAAGAGCAATGTGTGGATTATCCAGGTTTTTTCCTCTGAAAAAAAAGGGGGAAAAGCGAGAGCAGGTAAATGTAACCCAGTGATATCTTGGTTAGTGGATAAAGAGCAGGTTGGTTAATGTAGTTCCGAAGATCGTTACGATAAATAGAAAATGAGAAAATTCTAAGCTGTACCCGAGATGACTGCTGGGCGAATTGAAAAGGAGAAAATGAAAAATGAAGCAGAAGACATTGTTAACAATTGGGTTATGTTTAATTTGTATTTTTTCCGGTTCAAGGGCATTCGCAAATAATTTCTCCGTAAAAACAGATAAACAAATTATTTGGCAAGGCTCTCAATCGCACCTTAG
>JANTGB010000323.1 GCA_024763115.1 Desulfobulbaceae bacterium
TAAACTGCGTCAGCCTGGTACAGGTCAGCCGGGCGCAATACCTTTTCTCGTACCTTGCCGGAGCATTCAGTCAAAAGCTGCTCACGCATAACCCCGGGAAGCAGACCGCAGGACACCGGCGGGGTGTAGAACATGTCGTCTTTTTTGATAAAAATGTTACTTATCGCTCCCTCGGTTATCTCGTCTTTTTCGTTAGTAAAAAACACTTCGACATAACCCTGGTCAATCGCTTTGGCCCTCTCCCTGTCGTACATTTCCCGCCGGGTTGTCTTGTGAAAAAGCATAACATGGCTGGAATCGGTTTTGCCCCCTGCCGGACAGACCGGTAGAGGGGATCGGTCTCCGGCAACGGCCAGGGTTTCATGCTCAGGTAGAGCGCAGGGGGTGGCGGTTAATTCCATTGTTCCGTTTTTATGGAGCAACAGGCGCACCCTTTGCGGAAGGCTGAAAGCAAAGGCCAGCTTTTCCAGGGCCGCAATACATTGTTTCTCAAGAAAATTAAAATAAAAATAAAGCGCCGACTGCCGGAGCCGGGCCAGATGACGCTCAAGCAGCCAGAAGCCTGAGTCCGGCCGCCAGAGCAGAGTTTCAATTAACTGAAATTCCGGCTGGGGCCTGGTAAGGAAATTACCCTTGAGCAGACATTCCCGCCACTCTTTTTCCGGCTGAGAATCAGCCACGATGCCGGAACCGATGCCCATTTCTCCCTGACCATCTTCCAGAATAACCGTCCTGATCGGCACATTGAAACAGCAATCGCCTGTTGGACTGATAAAACCGATGGCCCCGGTATAAACTCCTCTTGCCTCCAGTTCCAGTTCCCGGATAATCTCCATGGTGCGAATTTTCGGGGCTCCGGTCACTGAACCGCAGGGAAACAGGGCAGTGAACAGCTCCGCCAGGGTAGTGCCGGTCCTGACCCTGCCGCTGATGCTCGAGGTCATCTGCTGCAGGGTTTCATAGGGCTCAACATCAAAAAGAGAGCTTACTTTAACCGACCCCATCCGGCAGATACGACCCAGATCATTACGGAGCAGATCAACAATCATCACATTTTCACTGCGATTTTTTTCATCGTGCCGCAGCCATTCGCGCGCTTCCAAATCCTCGCTCAACATCCGACCCCGGCTACCTGTGCCTTTCATGGGTCGGACAGTACATAAATCGCCTTCCCGGCGGAAAAAAAGTTCCGGGGAAAATGACAAGATCTGCTGCCCGCCTGCTTGAATACAGGCGGAATAACATACGCTTTGATTGCGACGCAGCATCATATATAAATCAAGATAAGAACCTTTGAAATCAAAGAGCTGCTTCAAGGTATAATTTACCTGGTAGGTATCCCCGGCCCGGATATATTCTTTTATTCGACCTATTTTGCCTAAATAATCATCCTGTTGTTGATTAAGCCGCAGATTTGTAACTTCAGGAATCAGGCCCCCGGCTTGACGTTTCTTCTCTCCGAGCAAAGGCCAGTGTCCGGCCAGGGCCTTTCCCTGTTGGTGATCAAAAACAGCGGCCCGGGTAAAAACGCCTAAATCCGCGACAATGGTATCAGGGAGGATATTAATTGAATCGGCCGAAACCGGCTCGAGCAGATAGCCGAATTCGTATGCAAACCAGCCGGCCAGCCACATACCGCTGTTGATCCGCTCCTGGGCCTGGGCCAGGAAATCCCGGGGATTATCATCGGCCCGGCACCGCAGACGTGAAACCGGCTCAGCAAAATAATAGGAATAATATTCATCCCCGGTAACCTTGGAAGTTTCAAAGAAAGCAAATTCTTCGCCGCCCATGCCACGTAATAATTCCTGAGGGTCAAAAGATAATTGTGGAAAAATTTTCATTTGGTTTTCGAGCGGTTACAGGATAACATTTAGTCGTATTTGTCCTCTTTTGTTTAATAATTTGTGAGTATTTGTTCTTTTTTGCTTAATAGCTACAACATTTTTCATAATTTTTCATAGTGAAAATAACGACAATCCCTTGCAGGAATCAAGCTAATACTATATAAACAACAAAAAAATAATTCAAAAGTCTGCTTACGCAGCAGATAGTATACGTATATCGGAAAAATCAAGGGCTCCTGCCCTAAAGAAAATTCAGGAGGAATTTTAAATATGCTGCTTAAAGACTGGATGGCCAAAGATGTCCTTACCGTTGACGAAAATACTTCACTGATGCGTGCTACGCGGATCATGAAAGAAAACTCAATCAGACGGTTACCGGTGGTATCACATGGCAGGCTGGCAGGCATTGTTACTGACCGCGATGTCAAAGATGCCTCGCCCTCCAAAACCACATCTCTTGATGTTCATGAACTTTATTACCTGCTTTCTGAAATGAAAATTAAGGATGTAATGACGCCGAATCCTTTAACTCTAAAGGGAGAAGACTCCCTGGAAAAGGCGGCCCTGATAATGCTTGAAAGTAAAATTTCCGGTATTCCTGTGGCCGATGAGAATGGTCATCTTGAAGGCCTGCTCAGTGAAACCGATGTCCTGCGCGGTTTTATTCACAGTACCGGGATTAAAGACGGAGCTGTCCAGTATGTCTTTGACCTTGAAGACAAACCCGGCTCGGTAACTGCGGTTATCAAGGTTATGCGGGAGCAGAAGGCACGGATTGTCAGTGTTTTGACCTCATTTGAAGATGCGGTGGAAGGTATGAAACGGGTGGCAATCAGAATCATCTCTGATGATGGCGCCGTAGAAGAAAAATTGACCACTCTGTTAAGAGAAAACTTCCAGGTTGTTTATTTTGCCAAGGATGAATTAAAGGATCTGCCAAGTAAAAAATAAGGGTAACTGCTCACAGGGCACCGCATATTTCCGCGATCAGTCCGGCTTACGTATGACTAATACGCTGCGCCGACCTGATCACAAAAATCTATCGGAGTC
>JANTGB010000324.1 GCA_024763115.1 Desulfobulbaceae bacterium
ATAGTGCCCCGGATTTGTTCGTTTCGGCGTGTTCACTATAGTATACTATGTGAATCACGCCTAAACGGGCGAAGAGGTAAGCGTAGACTCCGTGGGGTGCCAGCCGAATAGTTACCTTCGGGCGAACTTTTTTTGCCGGGAATAAACAAGATTTACAAGATTACTATTCATCCTGATGATCAGGATAATCCTGTTAAAAATGAAAATTCCTCTGCTTTTAAATTATTACCGGCAGTTTGATCAGAAAAGTGCTGCCGTTATTGCCGTCACTTTTAACTGTTATCGTGCCGTCATGCGCTCGAACAATCGACTTAACCAGAGCAAGCCCAAGGCCGCTGCCGAGCGAGGAACGACTGGCATCCCCACGATAAAAGCGATCAAATATCCGCTTTTGCTCTTCCGGAGGAATGCCTGGGCCGTTATCGGCCACGCTAAGGAGAACATGTTCATTTTCCACCACAAGCTTGAGTGAAATCATTCCATCAGTGGGGGTAAATTTAACCGCATTATCAAGAAGATTTGCCAGAAGTCGCTGCAAAGCTGATAAATTGCCGTTAATGAAACACGATTCACCCGGGAGTTGCAGGTTCAAGATGATACCCTTGTCTTCAGTCACCGGCTGATATAACTCGGCAGCCATCTGAATCAGCCGGATAAGATTGACTTTTTCCAGAGTCATAACCTTGAGCCCGGCGTCAATTTCCGCAAGTTCCAGGATGGTATTGATCTGGCCGACCAACTGATCGCTTTCTTCAATAACCGTCACAGCCATTTCGCGATATTGCGAGAGATCCGAATCCCTGGTCAGGGTGATTTCAGCCACCCCGCGTATTCTGGTAATCGGCATGCGCAGGTCATGGGCGATGTTGTTGACCACTGCTTTCAACTCATCAATAAGGTCGGCAACCCTTTTCTGCATGATATTAAACATGGCGGCCAGATTTTCAATCTCTTCCCCCCTGTTACCCCGGCTGATGGGTTGTTCAAGATCTCCGGCCGCTATTCGTCCTGCCGCCTCGGTTACCTCCTTGACCCCACCCATAGCTCTCCGGGCAATAAAATATACCCCAATACCGCCAAGGCTGATAATAAGCAGAAAGGCGGTGGAAAACGTCTCCCGGTATAACTCCAGAACCTGATCATTTTCCTGCAGGGATAATCCTGTCTGCAGGAGAGAACCATCCTCAAGGCGGGTCGTGAGGACACGAACCGGCAACCGGTGTCCCGGCAGCTGGATGCGGCTGAACCTGTCATCAGTATCGGTCGGCACAAGAGAGGCCGTTACCGCTATGTTCGGCCAGGATGAAAGGTCGGACGCGGCAAGCTGTCTGCCTTTTTGATCAAGCAGGCGAAAAAATATTCGTTCCTTGCCGGTCGCGGCCGCTTCGAGAATAAATTCGTTCTGCAGCCCGGCCAGCCCTCTTTCTTTTCTGGTCTGGATAAATTCACGCGCCGTTGCTCGAAGCTGGTCATCGGTATGCCGGCCCAGCCCATTGGCAATATGAACATAGACAAGCAAAAAGGCTCCCAGGGAAAGGAGACCGAAAAGAAGGGTATACCAGAGAGTAAGGCGCAGACAGACAGTACGAAACATCAATATCTACCTGTTTTCATCAAGCACATAACCTACTCCGCGCACAGTGTGGATCAGACGATGTTTACTGTCCTGATCAACCTTGTCGCGCAACCGGCAGATACACGCCTCAACAACATTGGTCTGAGGATCAAAATCATAGCCCCAGACCTGATCAAGGATCATCATTTTTGAGATAACCCTTCCCTTGTTGCGCAGGAGATACGAGAGCAAGGCAAATTCACGCTGTTGCAGTTCAATCTCTGCGCCATTTCGAGACACTTTTCTGGCAAGGAGATCAAGTTCCAGCTCACCGGCAACAAGAAGAGTTTTTTCGGATACGGGTTGGCTGCGACGGAGAAGCGCATGCAGGCGGGCCACGAGTTCGGCAAAGGAAAAAGGTTTGACCAGATAATCATCCCCTCCGGCCTTAAAACCCTTGAGACGATCCTGAACCGTTTTGCGGCCACTCAGGAAAAGGACGGGCATGGTTGCCCCGGAGGAACGGAGCTGTTCCACCAGACTTAAGCCGTCAAGCCTGGGCAGCATGATGTCAATGACTGCGGCATCGAAAAAATCAAGAAGGCCACTATTCAGTCCGGCAGTTCCATCGCTGACATGATGGACTGTAAAACCCTCTGCCGCAAGTCCGGCCCTGATAAACTCAGCTGTTTTGATGTCGTCTTCAACAAGAAGAATATGTGTCATGATTACGATCTACCTGTTTTTGTTGAAATTACCTGCTGATTCATTTTTTGCGGAACAATTTTTCGCCAACGTTCCGTGGCCATATAGATGGCAGGCAACAGGTTCAGGGTAAAAAGCGTACCGGTAGTCAGACCGCCGAAGAGCATAATGCCGAGAGGCTGCAGCAGTTGCGGGCCGTTACCAAGCCCGAGAGAGGCGGGAATCAGGGCCAGCAGCGTTGTCAAATGGGTCAAAATCATTGGCCTGGTTCGGACGCGGGCGGCCTCACGAATCGCCTCCCCGGCCTTCATCCCCTGTTGGCGAAATTTCCGGGCAAAGGTGAGCAGCATAATGCCGTTATTGGTTGAAACCCCTATCAGGGTGATAAAACCAATAAACACTGTCAGATCAATGGGCTGCCTGGTCAAAAACAGGGCCAGTGCCGCCCCGGTAAAATCCAGCGGCAGTTTGACCAACACTACCAGCGGATCAAGCAGATTGTCAAGCTGCAGGGCAATGATACCATAGACCAGCAGGGCGGAGCCAAGCAAAACCCAGAACATCTGCGAGGCTGTTTTGATAAGCCGGCCGTATTCACCGGTATAGGCGATCTGAATATTCGCCGGTAAATG
>JANTGB010000325.1 GCA_024763115.1 Desulfobulbaceae bacterium
CTGCGCCGATCTGATCACGAAAATCTCCGGCACCCTGTAACCAGTTACAATTACAGGGGTTAGCGAAGTTAGGACGCTTACCCCATGAGTAGTTACGTTTTTCTTTTCTTCGTATCCTTCATGCGCTTCATGGTAAAATAAAATATGCAGGGTGCGTATCACGCACCATTTCTGGTTCCGGCATCATTTTCCGGTGCATGGTATGCTGACTAAACGGTGATAAAAATATGGCTGAAGACGGATTTAAGATTATGATAGTTGATGATGAAAAGGAAATTGTCGAGGGCATGACCTCAAGCCTAACGTCCCTGACTGATTATAAATATAAAGCCTTTGATGATCCCTACCGGGCCCTGCAGACCTTTCTTAAAAACCCCTTTCACCTGGTTTTAACCGATATCAGCATGCCCCATATAGACGGATTTGAGCTGATAAAACGAATGAAGGAGAAAAGTCCATCCTGTGATTTTATTCTCATTACCGCCCATAAATCGGTTGAAGTGGTTACCAGGGCCAGACGGCTGGGCGCGGCATATATCTTTTATAAACCCATAAATCTGGAAGAGATAATTCAATCAATAGAGACCATGCATAAAAGATATCTTTACTGGCTGGGAAAACTGAAAGAGGTCTCCTGAGATGCAGACATTTATTGATCAATCAATAATCGAGGGTTTTATTCAAGAGGCCCTGACCCTGCTGGACGATGCCCTGGATCAGATAACGGATGACGCTACCTCAGCCGAAGGGGTAAATTTCATTTTCCGTTGTCTGCACACCCTGAAGGGTTCCAGTGGTTTCCTCGAATTTAACGCCCTTTCCTCCTTTGTTCACTCGTTTGAAGATTTTGTCCGGGATGCCCAGACCAAGGGAACCGGCCTCAATTCTGCTGAGACGGCAAAAATCGTTGAAGGGCTTCATCTCCTCCAGGAAGCTGTAAGTCAACCTACTGATGAATCCATAGTAGAATCGGAAAAATTCGCTGATTTCCTTAAGGAACTGCGCAAGGTTGAAACGAAAAATGTCTCACTGAAACAGCTGGCAGAGCTGATTGAGGAGATTAAAAATGAGATTGCAGACGACAGTGAATTTGAACCGGCCATGCTGCTTACGGCCAGCCAGAGTCTTGAGGCGATTCTCGCTAAAGTGCGGAAGAAGAAAAAAGGCTCATACCTGTCTGTTGCCGGCGCTGATATCCGCGAAATAATTTTTAACGGCAATGACATTACCGAACTGGGCGTCAAACAGATAAACAGCCTGGAAATCGTGGCTGTTCAGGGGGCGGACGGCTTACATTCGCTTGATATTACCGCCCTGGAACAGGAACTGGGGCAGCTGAAAAAGATACTGCCGGAAAACGTTCATCTGCTGGGTTGGGATATAGTTGTTGATCTTTGTGAAATTTCGCCCGAGGTCGTTGATGAATTTTTTCGCCGTTTGTGGACTGAGGGTATTGCCGTAACCTGCGATGTCACCATGGCTGACGAGGAGGAAAAGGCTCCGGCATCGGTTACGGACAAAAAAGAGGAAACTTCAGATGCAGTAAATGAGCCGGTCAGGCGGGAGGAGTTTTTCCGGGTTTCCGCTAAAATTATCAATGATCTGGCTGATAATATCGGCCTCCTGGTGGCTGACCGTAACGGCATGGAGAATCTTATCCAGGAATTACGGCAGCATATGCCCGCATCTCTGCTGCGTTATCTCCATGATAATTTTTCCGGGCTGGATCGCCATATAAACAGAATTGAAAGACAGGTTACCAGCTTAAACAATAAAAAACTGGCCGATATATTCAAGAAGGTTCCCGGCCTTGCCGCCAAACTGGCCGCTGATCTCGATAAGGAGGTAAGAGTGACGATAAGCGGTGAAGAAATTGAAGTGCCGCGTAATATTATCAAGGCCTTGAATGATCCTTTTGTCCATATTATCAGAAACAGCCTGGATCACGGCATTGAAATAGCGGAACAGAGACAGATGAGCGGTAAACCCGGCCAGGGCAGTCTGGATATCCAGGCCCGGCGGGATGATGAAAAACTGACCATAACCGTGACCGACGACGGCCAGGGGGTTGACCCGGTTAAAATCAGGAAAAAGGCGGAAAAAGCCGGTCTGATAAGCCCCGCTGACGTGTTAAGAGACCAGGAAATAATCAACCTGCTTTTTGCCTCCGGTTTTTCAACCAGCGGGCAGGTAACTGCGGTTTCCGGCCGCGGGGTGGGAATGGATGTGGTCAAAAGTTCAATTGAGGAAATAGACGGCAGGATCAGCTTTGAGTCTACCCTTGGTCAGGGATCGAAATTGACCATCATCCTGCCGGTTGCCGCTGCCAACAAAACCAGGGATATCCTGCTGGTCGAAGTCGGTGAACAGATTCACGGCATAGATTACCGCCGGGTGGTTGAAGTACTGGATGGGGACAACATAACTCTCCATGATTTCAAGGGCCGGACTTTTTTCTCCTATCGGGACACCCTGCTTAAATATATCGACCTGGCCCGGCTTGACGGTTCTAAAGAGGACACTGCGGACCAGGATGATGACTGCGGCCATCTGGTGGTTATTGAAGATGAGCAGAAACAACGGGTTGCCTGTGCCATAAAGGGCATTAAACAAAAAATAAAGGTAGTGATCAGCGGCCATGATCACCCCTTTATCAAGAGTAATCCGCTGATCATGGGCAGTGCCGTGGTGGGCACGGGAGAGCCTTTCCTGATTCTTGATTTCAGTGATCTCGCCTTGTTTCAAAAATGTTATTCCTGAACATTGCTGAACGGTTACTGAGCCGTACCAGAGGCTGAACTTGCTGTCTCCGGTCAATTATTATCACTCTGAGGTTGACAAATGGCTTATATACTGCTGGTTGATGATGAAATGGTCAGTCTGCGGATC
>JANTGB010000326.1 GCA_024763115.1 Desulfobulbaceae bacterium
CAAAGGGAGACTCCGATAGATTTTCGTGATCAGGTCGGCGCAGCGTATTAGTCATACGTAAGCCGGACTGATCGCGGAAATATGCGGTACCCTGTGAGCAGTTACGTGTAATGCTGAATAGCTACAAATAAAGGAAGAATCAGTGAACAAAACAGAACTTATAGAACAGATATTTACCTGTCAACGCTGCGGTTACTGCTGCCATGGTGAAACTACGGTATCATTAACCCCGGAAGATCTGCAGCGCATGGTTGACTATCTGCAGCTGGAAGTCGATGAGGTTAAGGAAAAATATCTGCGGATTACCGGCAATGTCATCCAGATGAAAACAGTTGATGGGCATTGTATATTTTATAATGAGGGCTGTACGGCTCATCCCGGACGCCCCCGGCTCTGTCGGCAATGGCCTTTACATCCCAGCATTATTGCCGATTATGCTAACTTTACCGCCATAACCGAATCCTGTCCGGGCCTGAAAACCGATATGGGATATGAAAAATTCTGTGAAATTCTTGCCCTCCTACAGGACGAATAAAAGTGAAATTAGAGCTGATTTCCCCCGGAAAAACCAAATCGGCTTATTTACATCAGGGGGTTGAAGATTTCCGGCAGCGTCTGAGTCATTATGTTGCCATCAAAATATCTTTGCTTAAAGAAAAAAAAGGCAAAAAATCTGTTGAACTGCAAAAATTAGCTGAGGGGAGACAAATACTGGCCCGGAGAACCAAATCTTCATTATTAGTAGCCCTTGATTTAAGCGGAATACAACTGTCTTCCCGAGAGCTGGCAGTTAAAATAAGTAAGTGGGAAATAAGCGGCTATCCCACTGTTTCTTTTTTAATCGGCGGTCCCTCCGGGCTTTCCGGCGAAGTCCTGAAAAAAGCCGACTGTATAATTTCTCTTTCCAAAATGACTTTTACCCATGAAATGGCCAGATTAATTCTCCTTGAACAGCTGTATCGGGCCTATACCATTAAGATCGGCAGCCAATATCACAAATAACGAACTCATAAAAACCTGTTTTAAGGCTCACCCAAAAATAAATCAGCTGAGATAAGGTATAATATGGCCATTCAGGCAGGTGATCTAATTGCATAATTTGCGATCGCTTTTCTAAATATTTAGATTGCGCCTTAAAATGCGAAGTTATTTTTGCGTGTACCCTTAACATGAAGAGCATGAATGCAATAAAGAAAAACGCTAAATCAGTATCTCGACTTCATGCTCTTCATGAGCCTCATGGAGAGTAAGCGTTCACCGGCACCTCACGGAGTCTACGCTTACCTCTTTGCCCATTTGAGCCTGCTTGACCAGCACCAGTATGCTGCGCAGGCACAGTAAGCGAGGAACGAGAACTCCGAATGAACAGGTAAGCGCAGACTCCGAATCTAAGGCACTGGTAAACGCTTAGAGACTTAAATATTACAAAGATTTACTCTCTGGTGAATGGTTACCATTAAGGGTTAAGACTTTTAACAAATTTATCATGTTTACCTATCAAAAAAATCATCGCTATTTTGCTCAGGCGGATCAGGGGCTTGAAGAGCTCGGGGCCGAGGAACTAGCCGATCTTGGCGCAACCGACATCAAGCCGGTATACAGAGGGCTTTATTTTACCGCTGAATTGCCTGATTTATACCGGATGAATTATCAGTCCCGGCTTTGTAGCCGCATCCTGGCTCCCCTGCTTGGTTTTGACTGTCACAGCAGCAAATATCTTTACAAAACCGCCCTGAAAATTAAATGGCATAAACTGCTGAATCCACGAAAAACTTTTGCGGTACATGCCACAGTTGCCCACAGCCGGATTAAACACTCGGGCTATGCGGCATTATGCATCAAAGACGCAATTGTTGATTCCTTACGCAAAAAATTCGGCAAACGTCCTTCCGTTGATACTTCCGCCCCTGATGTTGGTATTTATCTACGGGTTGAAAAAAATCGGGCAACTATCAGCCTGGACACATCTGGAGGTTCCCTGCATAAACGTGGTTACAGGCTGGAAAGTGTCGAGGCGCCAATGCGGGAAACCCTGGCCGCAGCTATTGTCAGGCTTTCAAAATGGAATGGCGACCAGCCCTTAGTGGATCCAATGTGCGGTTCCGGTACCCTGGCGGCCGAGGCATTGATGCATTATTGCCGGATTCCGACCGGCTGGCTGGGCCGGAAATTCGGTTTTGAACAATTGCCTGATTTTTCGGCTGAGGACTGGAGAGAAATTCGCCGGGAAGCTGATAAAAAGATAAGAGAATTACCGCCGGGCTTAATCAGTTGCAGTGATATGGCAGACCAGGCCGTAACAGCGACGAAAAAAAATATACACCGACTGCCTCACGGCAATCTGGTAAAAATCAAACGGCAACGCTATCAGGATTATGAAAAACTGCATAACACCCTTATCCTGACTAATCCTCCTCATGGAATTCGTCTGGAAAAACATGAAAACATGGCAGAATTCATGCAAAACTTAGGCGATTTTCTTAAACAAAAATGCACTGGTTCCCAAGCGGTTTTATATCTGGGCAAAAGAAAACTAATAAAAAGCATAGGGCTCCGGCCTTCCTGGAAAAAAACATTACTTAACGGGGGCGTTGAAGGGGTGCTGACCTGTTATGATATGTATTAATTCAGCCTCTGATTCCTACGCTTTACGTTCGATAACCGTAACTACTCATCAGGAAGACTACGGTAACGCATAATGTATGTTTCGTGTAGTTAGAGTATAACCACCTTATATAACTTGATTTTTCTTGTTAAAGTAAAATAGTCTTTAATAGGAGTAACTGTTCACAGGGTACCGCATATTTCCGCGATCAGTCCGGCTTACGTATGACTAATACGCTGCGCCGACCTGATCACGAAAATCTATCGGAGTCTCCCTTTG
>JANTGB010000327.1 GCA_024763115.1 Desulfobulbaceae bacterium
CGAGCGTTGAAACGGGCACATGGCGGCATCCCTGAAACGCTTACAGGCCGTGCCTTCTCAAAAGTCAAGGTGTGGTTTATTGATCGCTATCAAATAATGTAACTATTCAGCTGCACTTCATCCGGAGTCTGCGCTTACCTGCGCGCGATAATGCTGTCTTACATAGCACATAGTCTGCTGCGTCAGCCTTATCCTCACATCTAAAGCACACGGAGTCTCCCTCTGGTTGCTTACCTGCACCCTGTAACCACTTACAAATACTGAGATTTGCATTACCCCATGAGTAGTTACATTACAAGAATAGTTGCATAAATAGGGTTAGAATGTCCACTTTTGCACTATCTTCCTAATTGATAATACGTGTGTTGGATTTATCGTAATATGCAATAGTTACGATGCCAGTAATTACAAAACATTTATTGTAATTTCGTCAAAAAATAATACCGGCAAATCAATAGTACTGTTCATGTTTAAATCTATGCCGAAATAAAAAGTGTAAGAGCCGCTGGAAGGATTGGCAATATTTAAAATTTCTTTTGAGTTCATCACGGATAATTTCCCCTGAAGAGAAGTCGTTATGCCGTTAAATGGAGAAAATTTTGACCATTGGTTTGTTGTTAAATTATAAGATGACCACCCATTTGGTGTGTCGGCCAGCAGCCACCAGTCACCATTTTCACCCAGATGCTCTCCAGGATCAAGACTGACAGTAAGTGATAATGTATCTGATGAGGATATAGAAATATCCGTGTTGGCATTATTTGCCTTAATATCCGGCCAGGGGGCAGAGGGGGACTCTGTAATTTTTAAAATTTGGTCAGCCTGTACATTATTTAATTCCTGTATTATTCCACTTGGCCAGTTAATAACAATATGTTCCGCTAGATTGTTGTTACCCATGCCGAAATGAATTCGTTTAAAATTTTGAGAATATTTATGCATCCCGCCATCCTGCTGGCGCATTTGGGTAATCCCCGACGCTGTTACTTCAATTCCGGCACCAATTCCGTCCTTATTGCTGTATATGCCTTCCAGATCTATTTCCAGCCAGTGGTTGCCGTTTCCGCAATTTTGAAATAATTGATGGGGGCCATTGCCAAAAAGAGACGTGCCTTGACCGTTAGTTACAAAAAGATCCAGAAAACCATCCAGATCATAATCGGCTACAGCCACGTTTTCTCCACGGCCAAGTTCACTTCCCTGTGCTCCTCCCGCGTTATTAATCCTGACAAAAGTAGCATCCCCCTGGTTTTCATAAAGAATATTGGGGTGATTGTTGATTTCAGTGCAGACAAGATAGATATCAATATCCATATCATTATCAAAATCTCCGGCTACCGCCGCACTGCAGTTGGTAGGTACATCAAAACCGGCGGCAACAGAATTTTCAACAAAACCATTGTTGGTCTGCAGCACTAGTTTATCCATAAAACAATCATCCGGGGGAGGAACAATGCCTGTGGTAGTCAGGTTGCTGATTTGAATTTCAGCTTTGGCCTGAACAAAAATTCTTTTCCACTCAGAAGCTGACAGCATGACCTGCCATTTATTCTGTTTGGGGTCATAGCCGATGTATACACCTGTATCAACAGCTGATTCATGGGGATAGATTCCGGCATCCAGGGGGTTTTGCGTTGACAGGCTGAACGATATATCCTCTGGGTGCCGTCCTTCGGAACCAATAAAGATATCAGATTTTTTGACCCAATTAGGAAAACTTGGACTAAGATCAAAATTTATTATGCCATCTGCCTCAAAGCTGAAACCCATTTCACCCTTGCTGGCAATGGTGAGTATACCCTTTATAAGGTCGGATTCAGCCAGAAAGACATTGGACAAATAAGGATAGACGCGGGGCAAAAAAAAGTCAGGACGAAGATCGCCGTTAAAATCTGCTATAACTACGTCAGTAACATGATCATAAGGCGAAAATGTTGAAATATCGGCAAATGGTTGGCTGAAAATACCATAAGATCTGCTGGGAAATTTTTTCGCGGAACCTCCCAGAGCCATAATATTTAATTTCTTTGGTTCAAATAAATATGAAAGTAAACATAAGGGACCTCCCTCCGGAAGGTCGAAACCGACACTGGCAGTGGTATTAACAAAAAAATTTTCAGTTTGATGAAAAATGGCTGTGGGAGCCATCCCGTCAGTCCTGGCCAGATTAGCTTCAATAACATCTAGAAAACCGTCATTGTCATAGTCAAGCCAAAGCGGAGTCCTGCCACGGGCAAGAGGATAATCCAGCCCATAGCTAACTGCTGATTCCGTCAAAACGCCATCAGTGTTGACTAAAAACAGATTAGGTTCAGGTGCTGCTCCATTCCTGGAGCCTGTCAGGATAAGCAGGTCCTGATCACCGTCATTATCAAAATCTGCCCAGGCACTGCCATGGGTATCGGCAAACATTGATAATTGAGCTGCTTTTGTTATGTCTGTAAAGCTGCCGTTTCCGTTATTTTGGTATAAACTGGGTGTATTAAGGTGATTAGTTGTAAAGATATCGGGAAATCCATCGTTATTTATATCTCCCCAGGTGGTACCAAAAGTAATACCATTGTGAATTATCCCAGCCTCGCTGGTAACTTCCCGAAAGCAGATTTCAGCTGTAACAATGGAAGGAATGCTCAAGAATAACAAAAGGGATAACAATGCGAGCCTGTTCGATGATCTCATGATTTTTACTCCTCATTTTATTTACTCCTCATTTTATGTAACTACTCATCAGGTAAGCACCTAATGATTGCAAATCTCAGTATTTGTAACTGGTTACAGGGTACAGGTAAGCGACCAGAGGGAGACTCCGATAGATTTTTGTCATCAGACCGGTGCCGCCATAGTCATACGTAAACGGGACTGATGGCGGAGGTAAGCGA
>JANTGB010000328.1 GCA_024763115.1 Desulfobulbaceae bacterium
AAATTACTCCTTCCAGGCTGATTTTATCAGTCTGGCATAAAAATAGCTTAATAACCTGATTAATAGGTTATTGGGCTTTTTTTATTTTATGATTCAGCAACTTGATCCGTTAAGGATAATAATGATTAATTATTGTCATTAGATGACATTACAGGAGTTTTATAATGGATGTAGCGCTTGCCATAGCTGATTTATTAAAGACACCGGAAAAAAAATTAGAGAATTTTACTGTTGCCGACAACCAGTGCAACATGGATAGTCTGCTTTCCGAACTTGAACGGATGAAACAGAAATCCGAATGGCTGTCCCGAATAAACGATCTCCATGGGCGACTGGCCGGCGCAGTAGATATGAACAGCATGCTTGAAGCCTTTTCCGTCTGGCTGATGCCTTTTGTAGAACATGATTTGCTGGGCTACAATCATATTGAACGGCAGCGGAGACATATGTTTTGTTCCAGTCATGGGCCGGATCGACGTCGGGTTTTAAAAGTTGCGGAAAAGACCTTTGCTTATGTCAAAGAGCAGGATGACAGCATTGAATGGTGTGTCGATGACTTTTGGGTGCGGGTCTGGACAGTTGATTCCCGCCAGGCCAATGGCCGTCTTCTCCTGGTTCGGCATGGAGAAAAAATTGATTTTGAAGAAGTAAAAATGATTGCTGAGGCCCTGGATGTGCTGAGTGAACCTTTGCATCGCGCTCTTGATTATGAAGATTTATTTGAACAGGTACGGCGGGACACATTAACGGGTCTGGCTAATCGCCGGGTATTTGAGGAACGGATACCTCCCCTGCTGTCAGGGGCTGAACGTCATGATCGCAAGGTAACTCTGTGCAGCATGGATCTTGATAAATTCAAACAAATTAATGATAAACTTGGCCATGCCGAAGGCGATAAGGTACTGCAGAAGGTGTCGGCTACCCTGGCCGATATGGTCCGAGGCAGTGATATCCTGGTACGGATGGGAGGAGATGAATTTATCCTGGTTTTGCCGGAAACTGACTTGTTAGCTGCTAATAAGCTGGCCCAGAGAATAACCGAGGCTATTGATCGTCTGGAAATTTATTCAAGTCCGAATGAAAAAATGGGTATCAGTATAGGCTTGGCCGAATGGACGCCGGATCTTAGTAAAGAGGAATGGATGCAGAAAGCTGACGAGCTGCTTTACCAGGCCAAGAATACTGGACGAGGACGAACCTGCATGTGATATAAGAAGCTGGAAAACAAAGGACGGAAGGGGGGATGTTTTGCCGACATCCCTCTTTTTTTGTTTTTCGGTTGAGCTATGATTTTGTCAGGAGAATGAACATGGCAAAGTTTAAAATAAGAATAATGGATAAGGTCGCTGCTGAAGGGCCGGCGCTGTTTGATGAAAAATATCAGGTTGGCGATAATGTGGAAAATCCTGCCGGAATAGTGGTGCGCAGTTTTCCGATTGATACTGATGAATTTCCTGATTTGCTGGCCGTGGCCCGAGCAGGGGCCGGTGTTAATAATATTACCGTGGACAAGGCTACGGATCGTGGTGTTTGTATTTTCAATACTCCGGGAGCCAATGCTAATGCCGTTGCCGAGCTTGTTTTTATCATGGCCGGACTTGGGGTTCGTCACATCCATGGTGCCATGAATTTTTGTCAAAAACTGCGTGATCTGCCTGATAAAGAGATTGCGGCTCAGGTTGAGGCGGGTAAGTCCAAATTTCGCGGTAATGAACTGGCAGGCAAAACTCTGGGAGTCTTGGGATTGGGACAGATCGGGGTCAGGGTGGCCAACCGGGGAGCCGGACAACAGATGAAAACAATTGGTTTTGACCCCATGCCCGCCCTGGAAAATATTCATCGTTTATCAGCTGAGGTGGCAATTTGTCGCAGCCTCACTGAAGTTGTCAGCCAGGCTGATGTCCTGACTATCCATATGCCCTGTAATGATAAAACCAGGGGGTTGATAAATGGTGAACAGCTTGCCAAACTGCCTGACGGGGCAATTTTGCTTAACTACGCCAGAGGAGAAATCATTAATAATGAAGCTGTGCTTTCAGCTCTGGACAGCGGTAAATTAAACTGCTTTATTACTGATTTTCCCAACAAACGGGTTTTGGCCCATCCTCAAGTGATTACCACGCCACATCTCGGGGCCAGCACAGCTGAATCTGAAGAACACTGCGCCACAATGGCAGTGAGCGAATTAATAAATTTTTTGGAATATGGTACAGTCAGTCGCAGTGTAAATTTCCCCACTGCCGAGTCAATTCCCGGTGATTCAGTTCATACCAGGCTCATTATGATTAACCATGATATTCCCGGCATGATAGGTTTTACCTCTCAGGTGCTTGGCTCTCATTCCATAAATATTGCCAGTTATCTGAATGAGAGTAACGGCAGAATTGGTTACAATATCATCGATCTTGAGTCCCCTGTTCCAGATAATGTTCTTGCTGAAATAAATGCCCATCCAGGGGTGATTCGCTCCCGGATTATCCATTTACACTCCAGTTGATTATCTCTTGTCTTTACGTACGATGTCTTTTATTAACTTTTGATGTTTCTTTGGGCAAAATGGCTGAAAGAAACTAATATTTTCAAGTAACTACTCATGAGGTAAGCGTCCTAACTTCGCTATCCCCTGTAATTGTAACTGGTTACAGGGTGCAGGTAAGCGACCGGAGGGAGACTCCGATAGATTTTCGTGATAAGGTCGACGCAGCGTATTAGTCATACGTAAGCCGGACTGATCGCGCACAGCTAAAGCACACGAAGTCTAACTTCGTTCGCTTACCTCTGAAGTAACCGTTCACCAGGGCACCAAATTTACGATAACCTTCAGTCCTGTAAGTGTTTACCAGTGCCTTAGATTCGTTCGTTTGGGACTTCGAAGCA
>JANTGB010000329.1 GCA_024763115.1 Desulfobulbaceae bacterium
GTAGGAGCCTGTCTGCAAGTGAGCTCAAAATGTTTGCCTTACTATATCTTGTTGATATTACAAGCATTAAGGTAAGCTTAGATTAATCCGCCGGCCAAAGATCCGTTCAGCCGTAGCCCTGGCCGCCTCGGTTATGTCCGATACATAATACTCGTTTTCTCCGGCAGATGACAAGGATTTCGCCAGTTCCGGATTTTTCTCTAAAAAAACAGCCAGTTCCCCGGCCAGGGCCCGACTGGAATCAATAACTCTGACCCGCCTGCCCATCCGGGGTTGAATCAATTTTTTTAACAGGGGATAATGGGTGCAGCCCAGGACAAGGGTGTCGATATTTTTTAATTTCAGGGGATGGAGATAGCGGCGGATAATCATTTTGGTTTCCCGTTTATTGAGCCAGCCCTCTTCCACCAGGGGAACCAGCAGGGGGCATGGTTGACTGAAAACCTGAAAATCTTTTCGTTGTTCCTTGATTTTTTCTTCATAAATCCGGCTTGTTATGGTCGCCCTTGTGCCAATGATGCCGATTCTGCCGATTTTGCTTGTTTGCCACACCTGTCTGATTGCCGGAGTTATTACTTCAAAGACCGGAACCGGAAATTTATCCCGCAGCAGATCAGAGGCAACGCTGGCCGCGGAATTACAGGCGACAATAATCAGCCGAGCCCCCTTTTTCAGGAGAAATTCGCTGTTTTCCACCGCGTATTTCCTGATGGTTTCCGCGCTTTTTGAGCCATAAGGCGTGCGGGCCAGATCACCGAAATAAACCAGCCGACAATGGGGAAGTTCTTTTTCAATGGCCCGGGCCACAGTCATGCCGCCGACGCCGGAGTCAAAAATACCTATCATGTTTATTACGTTGTCCTGATTTTTTCAGCCGCCAGCACGACAAATCCGGCATTTTCTTCCAGACCGGGGCGGGAATGTTCCATCTTGCTGATCCTGCCCGGCGGCTGGAACAGGCTGGAACGGATTTCCCCGACCACAAGGCCGACAGAATCAAGTTGCCGGCACACCTCGTCAACCTCGTAAAACTCGGCATAACGATAAAAGGGATGATTATTTTCCTTTTTACGCCGCAGCTCCCTGCCCCAGGGGCCGGAAGCAGGCACCATGCCCAGAATAAGATGGCCGCCTGATTTTAAAGAGCGGCTTATTTCCGCCACAACCTGCCGGGGCCTGGCCAGAAAGCAGAGGGTAAAGAGCAGGTAAACTGCGGCCAGGCTCTGAGCCGACAGAGGCAGACTTTCGCCAATGGCCCGGCATACGGCAATCTTCCGTTTCCGGGCCAGAAGTAAGGGGGCCGGGGCTGGATCAAGGCCGAAATCAATCCCCAGTTTTTCGGCAAAACGACCGGGACCTACCCCTATCTCCAGGCTCGGTCTGCCCGGCTTTATCTTTAAATCACGGAGGGCCGCAAGCTCAATGGCAAAGAGCAGACTGTTTTCAAACCACTGGTCATATTCGTTGGCCTGTTCATGAAAGACAGCTGATTTCTGCTGCCATGCCGTTTTTTTTCGCTTCATTAAGTCTTTCCTTTACTATCTGTTCAATCGAGCCACCCGTTGCGGCAGGGGCGGATGGCTGTAATGCAGGGACACATACCATGGATGCGGATGCAGATTGCTTAAATTATCCTTGCCGAGCCGTACCAGAGCCCGAGCCAGGGCTCTGGGCTGCCCGGTGAGTTTAACCGCGAATTCATCGGCTTCCCATTCCTGCTTTCGGGAAAAATAAGTGCTGAGAGGCGTAAAAGGAAAGGCGACCAGCGAAGCCAGGAAGCCGACCAGCAGTAATTTGGCCCATAAAGTCGGTTGCTCAAGCTGGAAAATTCCAGCAGGCAGATCACTGTTTACCAGGAGAAAGGCGGCGTAAAGTGCGACCAGGGAAATACATTCCATGACAACCAGCCGTTTAACAATATGCTTTTTCTTCCAGTGCCCGGCTTCATGAGCCAGAACAGCCAGGATTTCTTCATCCCGGCTTTTTTCCAGCAGGGTGTCGAAAATCACAATTCGTTTTGTCCGGCCGATCCCACTGAAATAGGCGTTGCCGTGCCGACTGCGACGGGAGCCGTCCATAGTGAAAACCCGGGAAACCGTTAAACCGGCTTTATCCAGCATATCCTTGATTTTCGCTTCCAGATTTTTATCGGCAACAGGGGTGAATTTATTAAACAGCGGTTCTATCACATAGGGGGAGACATAGAGAATAAACAGTTTAAAAAAGAGCATGAATCCCCAGACAACCAGCCACCAGTATTCGGGAAAGGTATTTATCAGTCGGAAAGCCGCCCAGAGAAGTATGCCGTACAAAACAGTACTGAGCAGCAGTTCCTTGAGCAGATCAGTCAGCCACAAAAGCGGGGTCTGGGTGTTGAAGCCGAATTTTTCTTCCAGAAAAAAAGTATTGTAGAGACTGAAAGGAACATGGATAATAAGGCTCATATAGGAGAGAATGAGAAAGAAGAGAATACCTGTCATGAGCGGAGAAAGGCCAAGGCCGGAAATCCAGTTGTTATAGCTGTTCAACAGGGGGCCGAAGATAAAAATCAGGGTAATAACAACATCGATAATTACCGAGACGAATTCAACCTTGCCCTGGGCCAGGGTATAATCCCGCATTTTCGTCATGGTTTCCTGATCGACAACGATGTCAAAGCCCTTGGGGATAAAACTTCCATACACGGCCAGATGTCGAAGGTTGACCCCGGAAATAATTGTGTTAATTCCCTTGATCAGCAGGTAGATTATTAAGACAGTGATTAATTGTGATGACATTTTGTAACTGCTCACGGGGTAAGCACCTTATATCTGCTAACCACCATATTTGTAACTGCTTACAGGGTGCCGTAGATTTTCGTGATCAGACTGGTGC
>JANTGB010000330.1 GCA_024763115.1 Desulfobulbaceae bacterium
CGCCATGTGCCCGTTTCAACGCTCGCGATAATACATCAGGTATATCGCGGCGTTTAAACGGGTGCAGGGTGGTGTTCATGGAGCGCTTACCTTTTTTTGGATCCCGGTATCAGGCATTAGCCCCTGCAGTAAAGGGAATGGCCGCCTGTTTTTTTGTGCCCAGTATCTTCATGATACCAACCACAAGCATGAAGACCAGTAAGTCGCCGGCTATCCAGATCATCGAGCTTGTCGGGTGACTGCCGATGGTTGCGGTCTGATAAAATATCGTAGCGCCGAAATAGGCCATAAACGTAGTCCAGAATCCGGCAAATGCCGTCCATTTCAGGTTTGTTTCCCGGTACACCGCAGCAATAGCGGCGCTGCACGGAAAGTAGAGTAAAATGAACAGCAGGTAGGCAAAGGCGGCCACCCTGGAACCAAACAGGGTCACCATGGAGCCGAAGGTGCCGACACTGACCTCCATTTCTTCAGCAACAGCCTCCTTGTCGGAAATGTCGCCGACAGACAGCCCCAGGGGATCAAGTATAGTTCCGGCAAGATCAGAAAGATTGGCCGGGATGGTGGCAAAGGAAGCAATGATTGCCTCCCCGAATCCCGTTTCTTCTTCCTCGCCGGCTTCTCCGGCATCTGCGGCATCCATACTGCTGTAAAGCTCATTCAAGGTGCCGACAACAGCCTCTTTGGCAAATATGCCGGTGAATATGCCGACTGTTGCCGGCCAGTTTTCATCCGTAACCCCCAGGGGATAGAGGGCGGGAGTAATTGTTTTACTGATGGAAGATAATGCGGAGTTTTCCGTATCTTCATTGCCGAAGGTGCCGTCAATTCCCAGGGAATTCAGGAAGGCCAGCACGACAATTACCGGAACCAGTACTTTGCCGGCCTTGAACAGGAAGGTCTGGAGGCGATCGTAAGTCCGCAGGAGAACAGCCTTGACCGTGGGCAGATGATAGGGCGGCAGTTCCATGACAAAGGGAGTGATTTCCCCTTTGAGCAGGGTATTTTTCAGAACCAGACCGGTAAGTACGGCAAAGGCGATCCCGATCAGATAGAGAAGAAAAACCAGATTCTGGCCACCGGTGGGAAAAAAGGCCGCGGCAAACAGGGCATATACCGGCAGCCTGGCACCGCAGGACATGAAGGGATTCATCATGATGGTGAGCGTCCGGTCCCGCTCGTTTTCCAGGGTTCTGGTGGCCATTATTGCCGGAACATTGCAGCCGAACCCGACCAGCATGGGAATAAAGGATTTTCCGGGCAGACCAATGACCCGCATGAAACGATCCATGACAAAGGCGGCCCTGGCCATGTAGCCCGAGTCCTCGAGAAATGAGAGGAAGAGAAACATAAAGCCGATGGGCGGAATAAAGGTAGCCATGGTCTGGATACCGCCGCCGGCGCCATCGGCCAGGATGGTTTTCAGCCATATCGGCGCACCCATCGAGGTAAGCAGAGAGCCGAAAGCATCAACAAATATTGTCCCGGCAAATTGATCAAAAAAATCGATAAAAGCACCGCCCAGATTAATGGTAAACATGAACATCAGGTACATGGCAACAAGAAAAATCGGGATACCGAAAACCCGGCTGAGTACAACTTTATCAATTTTATCCGAGACAGAGGCTTTTACCTCGCCTTTTTTACTGACATTATCCCTGGTCAGCCAATGGATGAATCCATAGTGGGCTGAAGCAATCAGGATATCAGGATCATCTTCCGTCTTTTTTTCAATGACTTTCTGCAGTTCCATGGTTTTCTTCACGGCTTCGGCAGGGGCGGCGGCTATAACCTGATCATCATTTTCAAGCATTTTGACAGCCATCCACTTGACGTTCCACTGCTTGCTCTCAGCAGTCTTTTCCACCAGAGGCAACAGCTCCATTACGGCTTCTTCAACCTCAGACGGGTAGGAGACCACTGCGGCGGCATCAGCTTTCCGCTCATAGGCGGCAATGTTTATCGCATCCTTCAGCTCGGCAATACCTTTGTTTTTTGTCAGCACCAGGGGGATCACCGGACAGCCCAGCTGACGGGACAGGCCGTCAACGTCAATCGCAATCTGCCTGTCTCCGGCAATATCCATCATGTTGAGAGCTATAAGCAGGGGAACCCGCATTTCCAGCAGTTGACTGGTCAGGTAAAGATTTCTCTCAAGGTTGGAGGCATCGACTATGTTGACAATAAGATCCGCCTCGCCGGAGAGGACGTAATCCCTGGCGACTTTTTCATCAACAGAGGCCGCGGAAAGAGAATAGATACCCGGAGTGTCGACGACCTCGATTTCATAGCGGCCATGGTTGTAAAAACCGATTTTTTTGTCAACCGTCACCCCCGGCCAGTTACCGACCCGCTGTTTTGCCCCGGTCAGGGCATTGAAAAGGGTCGTCTTCCCGCAATTGGGATTGCCGACCACACCTATAGTAAAATTACTCATTGTCATGCTCCCTCAACTGTAAGCGCGGCGGCTTCATCTTTACGCAGGCTTAAATTGTAGCCCCGCACCTCAATCTCAATTGGATCACCCATGGGGGCGACTCTGTTTACCGTAAATTCCGTTCCCTTGATTAATCCCATTGCCAGTATTTTTTTTCGATAATTTTTGGATCCCTTATCAAAACCGATAACCCGGCCCCGCGTTCCCACGTCAAGATCCGCTAACGTGTTTCCCATGTTTTCACTCCTTTATGACATATATTTTCCGGGCCATACCACCGCCCAACATGAAACGATTTTCATCTTTGGCAATCAGTACGGCGCCTTTTTGACCGGACTGAATAACTTTTATGCTGTCTTCAACCTGAATTCCCATGCTGAGCAGACGCTCCTTAAGGTTTGCTCCTCCCCGGATTAAGACAACCCGTAC
>JANTGB010000331.1 GCA_024763115.1 Desulfobulbaceae bacterium
GCGCCGACCTGATCACGAAAATCTACGGCACCCTGTAACCAGTTACAATTACAGGGGTTAGCGAAGTTATAGCGCTTACCCCATGAGTAGTTACCTTGTAACTATTCAGGCAGGGGCGAAAAACTACCGCAACCACTGCCTTGTATGACGGCGCTTTGCTCCTGTTCTGATGTGCCTTAAATTCGTTCATTCAGGACTGCTAAGCGTACTTGTGCTACTCGAGCAGGTTTAAATGGGTGAAGATGTGGTGCAGCTGAATAATTACTTTTAACTTTTAAAATCAAGACTGACCGGGCAATGATCAGAGCCCATGATCTCTTTGAGAATAGCGGCGTCGATTACCCGCTCATCACTTTTTTTATCAACGCAGAAATAGTCGATCCGCCAGCCGATATTCTTGGCCCTGGCATTAAAACGGTAACTCCACCAGGTATAATGATCAGGGCCGGAATGAAATTTACGAAAGGTGTCAATATAGCCGGCCTTGACAAATTCGTCCATCCAGGCCCGTTCCTCCGGGGTGAAACCGGGATTTTTAACGTTGTTTCCGGGGTTCTTCAGGTCAATGGATTTATGGGCCACATTGAAATCACCGCAGATCACTACGGATTTTTTTTGAGCGAGATTGTTGACATACTCAAGAAACCTCCGGTTAAAATCAAGTTTATAAGCCATTCTTTTCAGCCCCCGGCCCGCATTGGGGAAATAGGCATTAACCAGAAAATAATCAGAAAATTCCAGGGTCAGGATCCGGCCTTCATCGTCAATATCCTGATGATCAATGCCACAATAAACCTGCAGAGGTTCCCGGCGGGCATAAACAGCCACCCCGGAATAACCTTTTTTCCGGGCGCTGTGCCAGAAAGATTTATAGCCGTCAAGGTTAATTAAATTTTCGGAAAGCTGCTCAGGCTGAGCCTTGGTTTCCTGAAGCGCGATAATATCAGCATCCATTTCCCTGACTATATCGGCAAAACCTTTTTTTTCAATGGCGCGGATGCCGTTGACATTCCAGGAAATGAATTTTTTGATTCCTGCTGCTCGGGCCCCGGCCCTGCTCTTGGGGGATTTCCGGGGAGTGACGCCGAGCTGTGGACAAAATTTCCGGATTACGCATTGGTCGCAATGAGGCCCCACAGGCCGGCAGGTTCCCTGGCCAAAGGCCACCAGAATTGAATTCACCCGCAGCCAGTGTTTTTTCGGCAGTTTTTTCCGCAGGGCCATTTCAGTCTGCAAAGGGGTTTTGGTATGAACATAGCCCCAGATATTCATAATCCGGTGGACATGGGTATCAACGCATATAGCCGGTTTGGCAAAAGCAATACAGACAACAAGATTAGCGGTTTTGCGTCCTACGCCGGGCAGGGTAAGCAGGGAATCAATATCATCGGGAACCGCGCCGCCGAATTTTTCCAGAGCCTCAGGTAATTTTGTCAGATAGCGGGCCTTGTTTTTATAAAACCCCACCGGATAAATAAGTTTTACAATCTCTTCCTCGGCAAGACGAGCAAGGCTTTTGCCGTCCTTGACCTTTTTGAAAAGACGGGCTGCGGCCCCGGCGGTAGTCTCATCCTTGGTTCGAGCCGATAAAATCGTCGTCACCAGAACCTTGAAGGGATCCCTGGTCTGCACGGCAATCAAATCAACAATGGGCACCGCATAGCCGCTTACTTCTTTTTCCAGTATTTCCAGGATCAGATCAATATCAAACATACGTTAACCGCCAATATTTTACATTTCATCGTGGTAATTACGGCAATAATCAACAAACACCCGGTAATTTGTCGGCAAAGTCCTTTTTTTCAGCCAGGTAAGATAAAAAGTGCGTTTCATCGGGGCGTCAAGCTTTATCTCCATAATAGAACCGCAAGCCAGCTCTTCAGCAACCGCTCTTCCGGATAAAATAGAACCGCCCAGTCCGGCCTTTATTCCTTCCTTGACGGAAGCGGTTGACCCCAGCACAGCGCTTATTTTTAATTTTCCGGCGTCAAGCCCCATATTTCGCAGATGTGTTTCCATATTCCGTCTGGTCCCGGAGCCTTTTTCCCGGTTGAGAAAGGGAATTTTAAAAATCACCCCGGGACTCTTATCCGGCCACCCTGCGGCTAACCGGGGAGATACGGCATAAACCAGTTCATCGCTCAGAAAGGGCTCGAATTTCAGTGGCTTTCTTCCTTCCCTGGCCCCGACAATTCCAAGCATTAGCTGATGCTTTTCCACCCCGGCGCATATTTCACGGGTGTCATTGATTTTTATTTCAAATGATATATCCGGATACTTATTTTTAAACTCGGAGGCTAGCCGGGGAAGCATGTAGGTTCCGGGTATGGTACTGGCACCGATAATCAGCTTGCCCCTGATATGGCTGGTAGAGACATTGAGCGTTTCCTTGATCTTATCCAGATCTTCAATAATCTTCCGAGCCCCGGGATAAATAAGTTCAGCTGCTTCGGTGGGCAGGATAGTCCTGCCCAGCCGATCAAAGAGAGAAGATCCCAGTTCCTGTTCAAGATTTTTCACATGCTCGCTGATGGTGGGCTGGCTGATAAAAAGTTTTTCCGAGGCCCGGGAAAAACTCCTGTTTTTATAGACTGCAACAAAAATTTTCAGATGATGAATGTCCATAGGAAACAAGGATAAATTATTGTCGATTTTAAGGCAAACTGTTTCTTGGCCGTATCTACTCATGGGGTAAGCGCCTGATGAGAGCAAACCGGAGTATTTGTAGCTGCTCGGAGTCTGCGTTTACCTGCAGGGTGCCGGTAGGCGACCGGAGGGAGACTCCCGGTAAGCGACCGGAGGGAGACTCCCGGTAAGCGACCGGAGGGAGACTCCCGGTAAGCGACCGGAGGGAGACTCCCGG
>JANTGB010000332.1 GCA_024763115.1 Desulfobulbaceae bacterium
TGGCCCTGGAGGCGCAGAAATAAATTATGATGATCTGGCTGGAAACGCATTTTGCTGTTCTGCTGGGAATGGTGCTGGCCCTGGTCGCCATCTCTCATCTTCTTACCCAGCGCCGTTCCCCTTCCAGTCTTATTGCCTGGCTCTTGATTATTATTCTTCTGCCCTATGTCGGCGTGCCTTTTTACCTGCTTTTCGGCGGCAGAAAAATGGTGCGAATTGCCGCCAGTAAGAGAAAGATCAAACTTAATGAACGAAAAATGGTGCCCCTGCGCCAGGCTAATGCGGTTGACCGAGGGTTACGCACCTGTGGAATTCCGGGAGCCATGACCGGCAACCGCCTTGATCTCTGCCGTTCGGGAGAAGATGCCTACCATGGACTGGTGCGGATGATTGATAATGCCGCAGAATCAATTTATATAACAACCTTTATTTTTGCCGAAGATGAAGTCGGCGCTGATATCCTCCAGCGTTTATGCCGCAAGGCGGCCCAGGGAGTAAAAGTACGCCTGCTCATAGACGGGGTGGGGTCATTAAAAACCAGCACCGCTTTCCTGGAACCGCTGCTTGAGGCCGGAGGACGGTATTCCTTTTTCATGCCGGTAATCCACCATCCTCTGCGGGGCAGAACAAATCTGCGTAATCATCGGAAAATGGTCATTGTTGATGATTGCAGGGTCTGGGCCGGGGGCCAGAATATTGCTTGCGTTTATATTGGCCCCCATAAGCAGGAAAACCGCTGGCAGGATCTTTCCTTTATCCTCCAGGGCCCGGCTGTAGTGCCTTTTATTGAAATTTTTATCTCTGACTGGTTTTTTGCGGCGGATGAATTTCTTAAACCCCGGCCCGGCAGATGCCGGGAACCGGAAAGCGCCGGCATTGTTCAGGTGGTGCCTTCCGGCCCGGATATGCATAGAGACGCGCTCTATGAGGCTATAATTTCGGCAATTTTTGCGGCGGAAAAACGATTGTGGATAGTAACGCCGTATTTTGTCCCGGATCATGCCCTCAGCCAGAGCCTGGTTATTGCCGCCCATCGCGGAGTAGATGTGCGGATAATGGTACCGGAAAAATCCAACCATCCCCTGGCTGATATTGTCAGGAACAGCTATCTGCGGGAAATCCAGGCTGCCGGCGGTGTCATTGTCCTTTATACCGGCTCCATGCTTCATGCCAAAGTAATGCTGACGGACGAAACCCTGGCCATGGTCGGTTCGGCTAATCTTGATTCACGCAGCCTGTTTTTAAACTATGAAGTTGCGACGTTTTTTTACAGCAAAGATGATATTCTGGAAGTAAAAAACTGGATTAAGGGGGTGGCTGCCGATTCGGTAACCGGCATAGAGGAAGCAGGCCGGCTGCGCAGCCTGTTTGAGGGGGTGGCCCAGGTTATTGCTCCCCAGGTTTGACCGACCTGGCTCACTCGTTCCCACTTGCTATGTGTAGCTGTTTAAAGGCTTGTGATTCCGCTTTTTGTTTTAATTTTTTATCCTTCGTGTCCTTCGTGCTCTTCGTGGTGAGTTGAAAAAGTCAACATGTTATTGTCCGCTCTCGATGTCTCGCTTTGCTCGCTTATCGGCTGCGCTCAAGCAGACCTACGGTTGGGTGCCACCACATATGGAGAAGTTACCAAAAATCAGAACAAAAAATTGTTTAGACAATGGCCGTAAGCGGCTAATGAGTGCAAAATGGAGTATTTGTAACTGCTAGGAGTCAGCAATAATTCCTATGACCAAAGAACGGAAATACGACGACTCTTTGCTGTCCGCTGGTCTGTGGTCTAAGGAGAAAGGGAAAAAGTTTTGGCGAAAAACAAAAAAATAGCGGTTAGGGGTACGGAAATAACGGTCTACACCAAGGGTGATATGGATTTTATCTCCCTGACCGATATGCTCAAGGCAAAGGATGGTGATTTTTTTATTTCTGACTGGCTGAGAAACAGAAACACCGTCGAGTTTCTGGGCATCTGGGAGAAGGTACATAACCCAGATTTTAATTATGGCGAATATGCCATAATTAGAAACCAGGCCGGATTAAACAGTTACAAGATCAGCGTAAAGGAGTGGGTGACCAAGACCGGAGCCATAGGTCTGGCGGCCAAGGCTGGTCGCTATGGCGGCACCTATGCCCACAAGGATATAGCCTTTGAGTTCGGTATGTGGATAAGTGCTGAGTTCAAGATCTATCTTATTAAGGAATTCCAGCGTCTCAAAGAAATTGAACAGGGCCAGCTTGGCTGGGATATCCGCCGCAATCTGACCAAGATCAATTATCGAATCCATACGGATGCCATCAAGACAAATCTCATTCCCCTTGAGTTAAATAAACAGCAGATCAGTCTTGTCTATGCCTCTGAGGCAGATATTCTCAACATGGCTCTTTTTGGTAAAACAGCAAAATAATGGCGTGATGACAATCCTGAACAGAAGAGAAATATCAGGGACTATGCCAATGTCTCCCAACTGGTCTGTCTGGCAAACCTTGAGAATCTGAACGCCCATTTTATTCACCAAAAAATTCCCCAGGGTGAACGGTTAAGGATGTTAAATGAAACCGCCATCGGTCAAATGAAACTTCTGACGGAAGACAAGAGCTTAAAGCAGTATGAAGGAGATAATAAATGAACAAGCATTACGATAAACTGATACGCACCCTGCGCACCCTCTTTGAGATGGACAGGGCTGATCTGGATTTTGGTTTTTACCGGATCATGCACGCCAAGGCTGAACATGTGCAGGAGTTTATCGAAAATGATCTGCTGCAGACAGTAAAAGAGGCCTTCGGTGAACAGAGCAGCCAGAATAGTCAGGAACTGCTGGTACAGGCACGGCAAAAGGTCATTCAGACCCTGGGAAAAGATGCC
>JANTGB010000333.1 GCA_024763115.1 Desulfobulbaceae bacterium
CCTAATGATTGCAAATCTCAGTATTTGTAACTGGTTACAGGGTGCCGTAGATTTTCGTCATCAGACCGGTGCCGCGTATTAGTCATACGTAAACCGGGCTGATGGCGGGAAAATGCGGTGCCCTGTGAGCAGTTACCTTTTGTAATAAAAAAATTGCCCAACATCAGACAATCCATCTCCGTATTAATAAAACAGCGGTAGGCGTCTTCGGGGGTACAGACAATGGGTTCTCCCCTGACATTAAAAGATGTATTAATAATCACGCCACAACCATATTTTCTATCAAATGCCTGAATCAATTTATAATAAAGCGGATTTTCCTTGCCATTAACGGTTTGCACCCTGGCGGAATAATCCACATGAGTTACCGCCGGAATCGAAGAGCGGGGAATCTTTATTTTTTCAAGCCCGGTTAACCGGCTTTCCTCTTTACTGATTTTTCGCCGGATTTCCTCCCTTACCGGGGCCACCATAAGCATGTAGGGACTTTCCCGGTCAAGTTCAAAATAATCCCCGGCTCTTTCCAGCAGAACTGAAGGGGCAAAGGGTCTGAAACTTTCCCGGTATTTAATCTTCAGGTTAATTATCTCCTGCATTTCAGCGGATCCGGCATCACCGATAATCGACCTGTTACCCAAGGCCCTGGGGCCATACTCCATCCGGCCCTGAAACCAGCCGACAACCTTGCTGTCGGCAATCTGATCGGCGATTTTTTCCGGAATTTCCTCCTCACTGAACTCAATATAGGAAATTTTGTTCCGTTCCAGATATTCCCGGATATAGCTGGAGGAAAACTTCGGTCCCAGATAGGAACCCTTTTGCCGATCATATCCGCTCACCGGGGGCCTGGTCCGGCCGAGATATTGATACCAGGTAAAAAGAGCCGCCCCCAGCGCGCCCCCGGCATCACCGGCTGCCGGCTGTACCCAGAGATCGGCAAAATCAGATTCCCGTAAAATCCGGCCGTTGGCAACACAGTTTAAGGCAACCCCCCCGGCCATACACAAATTTTTCCGCCCGGTTTCGGCATGGACATGTTTTACCATGCGCAGCACCACCTCTTCCGTTACTTCCTGGACGGAACGGGCCAGATCCATATCCATCCGGCTCAATTCCGATTCCGGCTGCCGGGCCGGTCGTCCGAAAAGTTCAGCAAACCTGCTGCCGGTCATGGTCAGCCCGGCACAGTAGTCAAAATACTTCATGTTCAGCTTAAAAGAACCGTCCGGACGCAGATCCAGCAATTTGTCCAGAATCAGATCTTTGTACTTTGGTTCTCCATAGGGAGCCAGGCCCATAAGCTTATATTCCCCGGAATTAACCTTGAATCCGGTATAATAGGTAAAGGCCGAATATAAAAGCCCCAGGGAGTGAGGGAATAACATTTCCGCCTGAATGGAAATTTTATTGTCTGAGCCGATCCCGTAGCTTGTTGTGGCCCATTCTCCAACCCCGTCAATGGTCAAAAAAGCCGCCTCCTGAAACGGCGAAGGGAAAAAGGCCGAGGCAGCATGGGATTCATGATGTTCGGGAAAAATTATTTTCCCTTTAAAGCCGATCTGCCTGATATGCTCTTTTATCCACAGCTTCTGCTTGATCCATAAAGGCATTGCCTTGAGAAAGGAACGGATTCCCTGAGGCGCATAAGCAAGATAAGTTTCAAGAATCCTTTCAAATTTAATAAAAGGCTTGTCATAAAAAGAGATAAAATCCAGCTCATCTATACAAATATTTGCTTCCCGCAGGCAGTAAGCAAGGGCATGCTCAGGAAAGGCAAAGTCGTTTTTCTTCCGGGTAAACCTCTCTTCCTGGGCTGCGGCGACAATTTGACCATCCTGGACAAGACATGCGGCACTATCATGATAATATGCTGAAATTCCTATAATATTCATGAAGTACCTACCCAATTACCACTGCCTTTGTTTGTTTACCTTTAATGATTCCAATAAAACAATCCAGACCCGCCAGACAATAAAAAAAGGGGCAAACATCAGGGCGCGATACACCTTGAAGTCTGCCTTGGCGCTGACCAGACCGGTCAAAACATATAATATGAGGCATATCAAGACAGCTGACCAGATATAAAAATTAAGATTTATCCCCTGCCGGACAAAAATAAAAAAAAACGCGCAAAAAAGGAGCGTAAATATACAAAAAAACGAAAAGGGTGGCAGAATAAGTTCCATTGAGCTGTCAAAATAACTTATATCACGCTTTTTTATCCCAGCCATCAGGAGCCTGGGCAGGTATTTATTCCTGATCTCAAACTTCCCCATATCCCATCTGGTTCTCTGACCGTGGGACTGCTGAATTCCTTTATGCAGTTCAACGCTGAGCCGGGCGGCCGGGGCAAAAGTAACCCGGATATCATGCAGATGCAAAAACATTTCATATTCAATATCTTCAACCATGGAAACAGTATTCCAGCCATACTGTTCCATGACTTTTCTCTGGAAACACATCCCGGTACCCAGGAGATTGGTTGTCCAGCCAAGTCGGCTTCTGCCCCGATAACGCAGGTTACGATTAAGGGCGAAACCAAGAAAGGCAAGGCTCTCCAGGGGGGAACGATCAGGATGTCGGGCCTGGGAATACCCCTGAACAACCAGGGCATCCCGACAAAAATAAGTATTCACCACCCTGAGAAAATCCGGAGCCGGGAAAGTATCGGCATCAATGACCACATAGCCGTCATGATCGCCGGATTCAAGCAACCGGGGAAATACCCAGCGCAGAACATTTCCCTTGCCCTGATTCAGGGGATCACATCGCTCAAGGCAGGTAACTCCCCTGGTGCGGGCAATCTCGGCAGTATTGTCGTCACAGTTGTCGGCAACAACAACAACCTCATATAAAT
>JANTGB010000334.1 GCA_024763115.1 Desulfobulbaceae bacterium
GCCGTAGATTTTCGTGATCAGGTCGGCGCAGCGTATTAGTCATACGTAAGCCGGACTGATCGCGGAAATATGCGGTACCCTGTGAGCAGTTACCTTTATTGCTGATTTGCTGTTCATATTCCGTCATGGCGAGAAACTTGAATATTCTTTCTTACCATCTACTTATTGAGACTAATAATAATCGCTTGGCCGACAGGTTGAATGAAGATGATTTTTCAGCAATAAAAAAGGCTGATGCGGTTATTTTGCCTCAGGGCTGTAAAAAGGAGCTATACGAGGCCGCCACTCAATATTGTGACAATGTTTTTCCTGATTATTCTGCGTTTTACCGTTATCCCGGCAAGATCGGCCAGATCAAACTTTTTCAAAAATATAAAGTTCCCCATCCTGCCACCCTTGTTTTCCCTGATCTTGCTTCCTGTAAAAGTGTGGAATCCGCCGATTCGCCAGGCTATCCTCTGGTTTTTAAGTTTTCCTGGGGAGGCGAAGGGAAAAATGTTTATTTGCTTGAAACTGCCGGGCAACTGGACGATTGTCTGCAATTGGCCGCAGAATATGAAAAAAAGGGAAACAAAGGATTTATTCTCCAGGAATATATCCCGGTTAATGGTTGTAGTCTGCGAGTAGTTGTAATGGCGGACAAATATATTTCCTATTGGCGCTGTCAAGATAAAGGAAATAATTTTTACAGCAACCTGGCCAGAGGCGCGATTATTGACCGTGATTATCAGCCGGAAATGCAGGGGGCCGCCATAGTCGAATTAAAAAAATTCTGCTCTGTAACCGGAATTAATCTAGCAGGATTTGATTTTATTTTTGATCCGCGCCAAGCTCAACCTGTTCCTCTTTTTCTGGAAATTAATTATTTTTTCCGCTGTCATGGCCTGGGTGGGCCGGACGGTTATCTTGAGTTGTTAACCGAGGCAATAAGGGAATGGCTCAGGAAAATTTAACCTTTTACCGGTTTATTTATCATTGAGAAATAGTAACTACTCATGGGGTAAGCAACTAATGATTGCAAATCTCAGTATTTGTAACTGGTTACAGGGTGCAGGTAAGCGAAGACTCCGAATATGCGGTGCCCTGTGAGCAGTTACAACAAAAGAAGAGGTTTGGGATTGGATTGATTCCCTCCTGAACTAATAAAAATAAGGGAAAAGTGTTACGTTTATTTCGTGATTTTTAACGGATTTTTATTGCACGCACAATTAATGTCGTTCGGCGGAGTATGCCTAACAGCTGTAAACAAAATTACAAAAGGAGAAATAGGATGCAGAGCAAACTTTTGTCAGGATTAACAACAGGATTTTTTGTGTTTTCTCTTGCTGGAGTAGCAAGCGCGGCAAATTTTACTGATAATTTTAACGATGGTGATATGGACGGTTGGACTCCGAAAATTGGTTCCTGGTCTGTTGGACAAGAAAATACCCTTAGCAATAGTGGTAGTGTTTATGGTGTTGTTTGGAAAGATGACTCATTTGGTGTTTATCAAAAAATTCAAGTTGATGCCTTTTTTGATTTTTCAAATCAAAATGATAGATTCGCTCATCTCAGACTCCGAACAGATCAAAATGATTCTGGTACGCAGCCATTTTGGGATACAGGTTATCTTGCCCAATTTGAAAAAAACAAAATCACCATTCAGAATCTGTACATGGATAACAACCCAATCATTTCATCTTGGGAATTCTCCGATAACAATACGCCTTTCATGGATAAAGCATGGAACGAGCTGGCCTTTGGCGTTGACGGTACCGGTGCCAATACACATTTTACTCTCTGGGTAAATGGTACACAATATATCGATTATACTTACAATAATAACATAGACGCACTTGATAGCGGCTACGTAGGGCTAGGTCGGAACATACACTATGACAATGTCGTGGGGTATTCATCCAGTACACCGGTGCCGGTGCCAAGTTCCGTATTTCTCCTTTGTAGTGGTATAGCTAGTTTGGCATGTTTCAAAATAAGAAAAGAGCAACCAGTCACATGACGAACTAGGCATTCATATGAACGCTTGAGTGAGCCCTGAGTGAGCTGAAGACAAAGATAAAAGGTAACTGCTCACAGGGCACCGCATATTTCCGCAATCAGTCATACCTGAGCCGTGTTGATCGCGAAAGAGGTAAGGGTAGACTCGGTTCGGTGCCCTGTGAGCAGTTACATAATTTCAGTTACTTATATTGTTCATGTTCGATACAATCCCCGGGGCAATAGGAAATAGCTCGCTCGATATCCTCTGTAAGTATCACAGGCTCATCTGAAGCTGTTATTTTATCTTCTTCCTCATTAACCTTGAATACTTCGGGCACTTCCATGGCACAGGCTCCGCACCCCTTGCATCTGTAATCATCTATGGAGATGGAAATTTTCATATTGTAACCCCTGAAATTTTTTTAAATTTTGTTTGTAGCCTACCTTTTTATATTATAAATCTTTTTATGTAGAATATAAATAATAATTATTATTATATTAGCTTTAGCTAGGAATTAAAAGTTATTTTTGGGTGAGTCTTTTTCCGGGCCATTCAATGCCGGCCGGCCCGGCTATGATGAACATTTATGTCCATGGATTTGCGCCCCTGCGGCAGTACGGAAGAACAGCAGCCTGACATCACTGCGGCTGTGAGCTACGTATCCGGCTATAATGGCTGATTTTTTTGATTGACATTAATTTTTTGCCTAAGTAAACAGTAAATTGATGGTGGGAAGGCATAGCCGCAAATTATCATCAACTATACGTAAGCGTTCACCAGCACCTCACGGAGTCTACGCTTACCTCTTTGCCCGTTTGGGCCTTCTCGAATAGCACAATTATGCTTCGAAGTCCCAAACGAACGAATCTAA
>JANTGB010000335.1 GCA_024763115.1 Desulfobulbaceae bacterium
GTGGTTAGTCTTTGGGAATAAGTTTTATGAAGCAAATTAAAATCATCAGGGGAGACATAACCAGGGCGGAAGTGGATGCCGTTGTCAATGCCGCCAACCCCGGTCTGCTTGGCGGCGGCGGAGTGGACGGCGCAATTCATAATGCCGCAGGGCCTGAGCTGCCGGCGGCCTGCCGCCGGATCAAAGCGGTCAACGGAGTGCGCTGCCCCACTGGTGAGGCCAGGATAACCCCCGGCTTTAATTTAAAAGCCGGGTGGGTTATTCATACGGTCGGCCCCCGTTACGGATATGATAAAAATCCTGAACTGCTGCTTGCTTCCGCCTATGAATCGTCCCTGCGTACAGCCCTTGCCAACCAGTGCGGATCAATAGCCTTCCCGGCGATTTCCTGCGGCGTGTACGGCTATCCCGCTCATGAGGCCGCAAGCGTGGCCTTGAATGTCTGCTGTGACAAACAGTGGCGGGAGCTGATAATATATTTTTATCTGTTCAGGGAACAAATGGTTGAAATCTGGCAGGATATACTCAAAAAAACAGCTTAACTTTTCCTTCCTTCTTGTCTGGTAAAACAAAAGTTTAAAGGTAACTACTCAGGGGGGTAGGCACCTAATATTTGCTAACCACATAATTTGTAACTGTTTACAGGGTGCAGGTAAGCGACCAGAGGGAGACTCCGGGAGATTTTTGTAATCAGACCGGCGCAGCATACTAGTGCTATGTAAGGCAGGCTGATCGCGGAAAGAGGTAAGCGTAGACTCCGTTCGGTGCCCTGTGAGCAGTTACGTTTAAAGGTGATATTCATGCGATCTCAGCTGCGGCCCGATAATTATGCCCGCCATACCCTGGAAAGATATACCGGTTCAAATGTTAAAGATTTCGGTTCCAGAATTCTTCTCTGCAATTTTCACCGTTACATTAAAGATTTTGCGGATATGTACTCATTAAAGATTCAATCAAATTATTGGAGCGTAGTCCATGACCGGGAAAAAGACGTAAGTATAATCAACCACGGGGTTGGCTCTCCCAATGCCGGGATCATCATGCACTGTCTATCATTTCTCGATAACATAAACTGCGTCCTCATGCTCGGTATGTGCGGCGGCATTGATGACAGTCTTGAGGTCGGCGATCTGCTCATTCCTACGGCCAGTATCCGCGATGAAGGAACTTCCGCTCATTACCTGCCGCAAAACGTCCCGGCCCAGCCGACTTTCGGGATTAATCGTATCAGTGAAGAGGTTATCAAGAAAGAACTTGATATAATCGCCAGAAGCGGAATCATGCTCACCACTGATTACCGCATGTGGGAATTTGATACCGAATTCATTGATTATATTATAAAACACCGGATAATTGCCATTGATATGGAAATTGCCACCCTGTTTGCCGTGGGCTATGCCATGAACGTGCCTACCGGCGCCCTGATGCTGGTTTCCGATCTGCCGCTCCGCAAAGGAGGGATCAAAAGCAAGGACAGCGCCAGTGAAATTTTTCATACCTATACCAGGCAGCATCTGGATATAGGAATTAAAATACTTGATGAAATGAAGGCCCAGCATTGTCCGGAGAAATGATAATAGACTTTCATGCCCATGCCTTTCCTGATGAACTGGCTGTTAAGACAGTCCCTCTGCTGGCTGAAAGGGGGGGGATAAGCGAAGTTCTTGACGGGACAATCAAATCCCTGCTTGCTTCGATGCAGAGGTCGGGCATAAGCAGGAGTGTGCTGGGCTTAATCGCCACCAGGCCCGGTCAGTTTTCGGCAATAATAAAATGGGCTGAAAAAGTCCGCTCTTCACAAATTGTCCCCTTTCCCTCTTTTCATCCGGCTGATCCTGATATGCTGGAGCAGATAAAAACTATTCATTCCCTGGGATTTAAGGGAATCAAGCTGCATCCCTATTACCAGGAATTTAAAATTGATGAGCAACGTCTTTTCCCTGCCTATGAACTGATGAGTGATCTGGGGCTGATTTTGCTCATTCATTCAGGATTTGATATTGGTTTTCCTGAGTTGCGTATTGCCGAACCGGAACGAACCGCAAATGTTGTTAAACTGTTTCCTCATTTAAAACTGGTGGCCGCCCATCTCGGCGGCTGGCGGCTCTGGGATGAAGTGGAAAAATTTCTGGTGGGCAAAAAGGTTTATCTTGACCTGGCGTTCAGCCTCGACTTTTTAAGCGTTGAGCAGGCCGGGAAAATAATTACCGCTCATCCGGCAGACAGGGTTCTTTTCGGCACGGATACGCCCTGGGCTGACCAGCAGAAGGAAATAGAAAATCTGTTAAAGTTGAACCTGGAACCTGAACTTGAAAAAAATATCCTGGGAATTAATGCTGAAAAACTGCTGGGGGATAACTGAGCAAACTAAAAAATTTCAGGCCGTTTAAGTCTCAACTGGGGTCGACATAGCTCAGGCCCAGGGTTAAGTTGTCAATATACGTTTTTTGTATCTCCGCCATAAAACATATACAGGGAGGCCATGGGGTAATCCCGGGCAAAGGCTTTTAAGCCCCTCAGCTACCTGCCACGAATCTTTGCCCCCTGTTTCGTCTCAAAAAACAATAAGTCCGGCCTCTCACCGTGCAGGAAAATCGACCCCTACTTCCACTTGTCCGCCGCTAAAACAGCTCATAACCGTAGTAACCGTTCACCAGGAGGATGTCCGAGAATAGAAGCCGTAGCGAAAAATTGGAGAATTGAGACCATTTTTTCGATCATTTTCTGCGAATAGCAGCGCTATTTAAAGAAAATTAGCGGAAAAATGGGCCAATTTATCCGATTTTGCAGTAGGCTCTATATTCTCGGACAGCC
>JANTGB010000336.1 GCA_024763115.1 Desulfobulbaceae bacterium
GGCGTCATAAAGCCGTTACTGACATAGACGTTTTTCAATTGCTGTTCATGGGCCAGGAGCGAACAGTCTTGGGCGAATTCATAAAAAATCGTCGGCTCCACATAGGTATAGCAGACACTGGCGCAGCCTGATCGTCCGGCCTCATCGACAACTGATTGCGCATTCCGTTCATTGCCGGTTATTTCGCCATTATGGAGATGGGGATATTGGGAGATATCGGAATTCTGGCAGTGCAGGCAGTGGAAATTACAGCCGACAGTGGCAATGGAATAGGCCCTGCTGCCGGGGAGAAAGTGGAACAGAGGTTTTTTCTCGATTGGATCGTTATGTTCCGCGATCAGCCTGCCGTACACCAGGCTGTAAAGTTTGCCGGCCCTGTTTTCCCGCACCCCGCAGATACCGCGTTTACCCTCCTTTATATGGCAATGATGGCTGCATAATCCGCAGATAACCTTATTTTCCTTTCCGGGTTGATAAAACATTGCCTCTTTCATTGTCTTTCCTCCCTGTGATTTGTTATTCAGATCAAAGCTCGGCAGATTTTTGAATTTACTCTGAATGTATCATAATCATATCACTACGCAGGGTCAAAGTTCTTGTTGAAAAAAGTCTGCAAAATATTAATCATAGGTAACTACTCATGGAGTAAGCGACTAATGAGCGCAAGCCTCAGTATTTGTAACTGGTTTCAGGATGCAGGTAAGCGACCGGAGGGAGACTGCGTTAGATTTTCGTGATCAGACCGGCGCAGCATATTGGTGTTATGAAAGACAGGCTGATCGCGGAGGTTGGCATCCTTAAAAACAGGGCATAAACTTCGAATCCGAATATGCGGCGCCCTGTGAGCAGTTACAACCATAGTTTAAAACTTTTTGGCCGAACAGGGTAAAATATGGTAGATTGTCGAACAAATTTTTGAAGGAAATGTTTATTTCGTGGAAAAAACTTTGATGGAATCAAAGGTCAGAATAGATAAGTGGCTCTGGGCGGCCAGGTTTTTTAAAACCCGTTCCATGGCCTCCAGGGCGGTAAACGGCGGCAGGGTTCATCTGAACGGCCGGCGGATTAAAGCAGCAAAAGCTGTTGTGCCGGGGGATGAGCTGCGGATTAATCGTAACGAGGTCGAGTTTATTGTTACTGTCCTGAAAACAGCGGATAAGCGCGGCCCGGCAAAAGTTGCCCAGACATTGTATGAGGAGTCGGATGAGAGTATTCGAACCAGAGAAATGCGGCGTAAGGAACGAAAATTACATCGGTTATCAGATCAGCAAATTATTCCGGGACGGCGGCCTTCCAAACGTGACCGGCGGAAAATTCGCGAGTTTATCAGGAAACAGGATTGACAACTATTTAAAGGAGCATAGACAATGAGAAAGATAGAAAGAGCATTGATAAGTTTAACAGATAAATCAGGAATTGAAGGTTTTGCCGGAGAGCTTGAGGCCCTGGGGGTGGAGATTTTGTCAACCGGCGGCACAGCAAAAAAAATGCGGGAAAATGGGATCAAGGTCAAGGATGTTGCCGAGTTTACCGGTTTCCCGGAAATGCTGGACGGTCGGGTCAAGACCCTGCATCCCAAGGTACATGGCGGTATCCTGGCCCAGAAAACCAACCCCGACCACCTGGCCCAGATGAAGGAGTATGGTCTGCAACCAATTGATCTCATTGCCGTTAATCTCTATGATTTTAACAAGGCAACCTCTGATCCGGACTGTACCCTGGAAAATGCCATTGAAAATATTGATATCGGCGGCCCTACCATGCTGCGGGCTGCGGCCAAGAATTTTAATGATGTGACGGTTATTGTTGACCCGGCGGATTATCCCCAGGTGCTGGCGGAGATGAAGGAAGAGGGCAATACGACCCGCAAGACCCGTTTCCGGCTTGCTGTTAAGGTTTTTGAGCTGACCAGTAAATATGATACCGCTATTGTCAACTGGCTGAAAAAAGTTGATGTTGAGTCGGTTTAAGCGTAACCATCGGCGCTCCGCGTCTGATTTTTATGACGCGGAGCGTCGAAGCAGCGTCACACCGCAGAGCGGTGTGACGAGAAAGGAATAAAAAATGAAAATAGCGGTTTTGTTATCCGGTACCGGCCGTACCCTGGATAATTTTCATGAAAATATAAAAAAGGGCTCCATGCAGGGCTCTATTGAAGTGGTAGTTTCCAATGTTCCCGGCGTTCTCGGCCTTAAAAAGGCGGAAAAATACGGCTATCCCAGCTTTCAGGCCCCGGACAACAAGGCAATTAACCGGATATTGGCTGATTATGATATTGAACTGGTGCTCCTGGCCGGGTATCTGAAATTATATAAACCTCCGGCCCATCTGGAAAAAAGGGTGCTAAATGTTCATCCCTCACTCATTCCTTCATTCTGCGGCCCCGGGTTCTATGGGATGCGGGTGCACCGGGCCGTGGCTGAGCGGGGAGTAAAGGTCAGCGGCTGCACTGTGCATTTTGCCGATGAGATTTATGATAACGGCCCCATTGTTGTCCAGAAATGTGTGCCGCTGGACGATGATGACACCCCGGACTCTATAGCTGATAAGGTGTTTGCCGCCGAATGTCTGGCCTTTCCCGAGGCAATAAACAAGGTGCATGATAAAGGGATTGATTATTTCTGGGAGTAAGGGCTCAACTCAATACAGAAACACCATATTGGGCAAATAACTTATCTGTGGTTACGACCGGTATGTTATGAGCTTCCGCTGTGGCGATAATAAATCTGTCGCAGGGGTCGGTATGTATTGGCGCTAAACTGGTAGAGCGGATACGGATATCCAGGTCAAGGGGGAGAATGTGCAGGT
>JANTGB010000337.1 GCA_024763115.1 Desulfobulbaceae bacterium
AATTGCGGCAGGTGCAGTCATAGCAGGCAAAGCCAATTATTTTGCGCTTATGTACTGCTATAAGTATTGAACAGGGATGGTTGCTGAAGGCTATATCAGCCTCAGCGGCCCAGCCAGTGCCGAAATTTTCCTCCACCCAATTTACTACCATAAATTTTTCCGCTGCCATGGGAAGACGGATAACTATTTCTTCGGCAGCCTGATTTTTTATTAAATCCTGCTTCGGCAGCTCATACAGTTTTACCAGCATATCCGCCATTATTTTTACTCCCAGGGCCCGGCCAGCGCTTTAAGCGGTTCGGCAATAGACTGCCAGCGGCCCAGACGAATCTTGTCCTGGTTCATGAAGGAGAGCAGAGGCATGAGACCCTGTTCAAGGATCTGTTCCGCCGCCTCCCGGTTAAGCATAATTTCAGCGCAGGGCTTGACCCGCGATTCGCCGTTTTCCTTATAAATATGGAGTGGCAGATTGTCTATCTCCTGGATTATTCCCTGGCTGAATTTCCACCCTTGACGACTGAAGGTCCGGCCCAGGAGCAAGGCTGCGGCAAAGGGAAAATTTCCCCAGAGATAGTCCTGGTGGCGATTTTCAGTTGTCATCTCATTAAACTCAAATGATCCAATCGGATCGGTTTTATCGCCATAGGGCAGTCTGAGCAGGAAACGGGGCAGGCCAAGGCCGAGATAAGCGGCTTCGGGCAGTTGGCGCAAAGCCAGCCAGGCTTCCCGGTTTAAGGGCTTGCCGGCGGGTTGCCGGCCGTCAGGGGCGGGAGTTGCGGCCGGCGACTCTGCACAGACCAGTTTTTCGTCAGCTCCGGCAACAAAGGGAGCCCCTGCGGCCTGGGCAATCATTGCCATTCTCGCCAAAGTCTCAATGTCAGTCCGGCTGTTGCCGAAGTTGTAATTTCCGGCCACAACAGCCCACGGCTCTCCGCCTGGTGTGTCCACCGTATCAGCGACCAGCAGCTGGTAGAGCGTTGTTTTCCGGAGATCATCAGCACCACAAAGATCAGCGGACAGCCCGGCTTGACTGATGTCAGCAATATGTAACTCAAGAGAGCTGTCGGTTTCCAGACGGGAGACAAGAAAGTAAAGGCCGCGCCAGGCAGCTTCCAGGGCCTGAAAATCAGGATGATGAAGAATCATCCGCAACAGTTCTCCACCGGCGGCGGCAATACCGTCTTTAATTTCCTGTTTGCGCGGATCAGCATCCGGGGCAATATGAGGGCTGACAATTGTCCGCAGAAAGGAGTCCCAGCCCGATTCCGGGGCAGTTGCGGCAGCAGCGGGCGAATCCGGAGTCTGTTCAATAATCTGGTCAAGAAGACTGCCGCTGCTCTCTACGGTAGCAACCGGGCTTGTTTTCTGCTCTTCATCTTTTTTTTCAGGCTGCCTTGTGGGGCATAAGGCCGCCAGTACAGCCGGATCATCAAGGCTGTCTGCCGTATCTTTCAGGGCCTTGAATATTTCAAGGTTATTGTAGAGATTATCCGGATGAAAATCATCAGGTTCAGTGAAGTTTACGGCTATGTCAGGCTCATTCTTCCCCAAAACAGACAGGCGCAGCTCAGGCTTGATTTTGCCCAGTACCTGGTCAAAATTATCCCGGTCAACCCGGACAGTTCGAAAATCAGACAGGCGATTTTCCCGCCCGCTGAAATCTCCCAGACAGAGAATGCGGAAGGGGGTTTCCGCTGCCGGGGTAGTCTGACCTTCTTTTATGTCCGCCACAAGGTTAAAATCAAGTTGATCAAATGTTATGGGGTTTGCCATAGTTATAATTTGTGTAACTATTCAGGTAGGGACGAAAAACTGCCCCAACCACCGATCTGTAACTGTTCAGATGTGCTTTAGCTGCGCCAGCCTGATCGAACATAGCTAAAGCACATCTGAATAGTTACCAATTTTCTAACCGGACATTACTGTTATGCAGTTTCTTAACTGGACACTGTTGCCCGAAAATATTTAATGTCTCAAATTCAAATACCTGTTCGATGTCACATTGACAAGCATGGAGATCAAGGCATAACTCTTACCCATTCATATACCGTATGAACGCGACAAAAAAGACAAAGAATCTTTTCAGCATTAAAACGCTGTCTCAATATACCGGATATTTCAGATAATGTTGCCTCATGTCCAGCACGAAAACCTTTACGGTTGCGAACGGTTACAACACCAAGATTATCATACTGACCCACCACAGCCTCAATATTGTTATAGGTTTCCTCATAATCATTACTGCCTGTTAATTTACCCCAAAGGTGACTTAATTTACCTTTGTGCTCACTATGTCGTCCCTGAAATTTACCCAAGACATAATCATTGACTGTGGTACCCGCAGATTCCTGGTGAGTGGTATTACCTGGGGCAAAGTTGGCAATGGCGGTATCCAGACCCAGCGCAACCGATTCACCTTCATTTTTTAAGAAATTTAAATTAACTAATGTACGGAAGCTGTTAGCGCGTGCCATAACACCACCATGAGAAGAAATAACAAAAAATGTGGGATTGGTGTTTGCTTTTTTAAACAAGTAATAATATGAACCTATTTTTTCTTTCATTTTTATAGCTCCTTTGTTAACGGCTAAATTTCTTTAAACAATCTCATAAACAAAACCATCATCAGCCATCGAAACATTAACCTTATTCAACTCATCACCAGCCGCCATCCGGGTAAGCAATTCCCGGCTTAACTCGGGCAGCATGGTATGGGAAAGGATATGGTCTATATTCCTGGCCCCGCTGTCAACCTCGGTGCAGCGCGAGGCAATGGCGTCAACCACAGCATCATCGT
>JANTGB010000338.1 GCA_024763115.1 Desulfobulbaceae bacterium
GCCCTGGTCAGAATAATACTGGACTTGCCGCAGCGCAGTTCAATCTGTTCCCCGGCATTAAAGCTGATACGCCTGCCGTCAACCGTTACCTCATCAGACTCGTCAGCCTGAAATTCCGTTGGCTGTTGTGATTCGGCAATTTCATCAATAAGGGAATGCAGCATGTCGATAATGATCGGGCGGTCAGGCTCATTATTTTCAAAAACAAGAAGCACTTCCCGCTTAGAAGAAGCAGCCTGTTGCAGGAGGTGTAATTGCAGTGAACCGGTATATCTCGCCGGGAGCGGCCCACGCCTGTTTCCGGGAAAATCGACAACCGGCCGACCTTCAACAATTTCTGTAATTGTTCCCACCCGCACGCCTTCAATCGGTTCTGCCGGTTGCAACTCCCGGATATTCGCCGCCAACGCCTGTTTCATGGTTAATTCTCCAGAATTTTCTTGCCCTTGATAACAACATTGCCGGAACCCTTGATGGTGATTTTTTTGCCTTTAATGGTAATATCGCCGCTTTTTTTCATGTTTATAGAGGCTTTTCCGGTTTTAAAGGTAATCTCGTCCTCAGCATCAAGAATAATTTTTTTGGCCTTATGGGAATAGGTTTTGGCAACCTGTTCAGTCAAATCCTTGCCGATCATTACCGACTTGGATGCGCCGATTTCTTCTGCCTTGGCCGCGCCTATGGTTTCATTCATGGCCGCTCCGACAGAAACCTGGTATGCCGCGCCTACAGTCAATTCCTTGGCCGCGCCGATGGTCTCGGCACAGTTAACGGCAATTGTCTCGGTATGATTTGCCCCGACTGTCATAGTCTTGTTGGAACCAATCTGTTCGGTGTGATTTGTGCCCACCTTAATGCTTTTATTCTTGCCGATTGCCTCACTCTGATCATTACCGACCGTCTTATCTCTATTATTGCCTACCGCTAGAGTTTCATCATTTCCTACCGTCTGATTCTTATCGTTTTCAATAGTAATGGTCCAGTCCTTCTGACCATGGAGAAAAATTTCTTCCCCGTCCTTTTTATCTTCAAAGCGAAACTCGTTGAAACCGCCTCCACCCAAAGAAGAATCGGATTTGATAGTGCTTTTTGTCTTTTCAGCCGGTAAAGGATATGGTGGTCTATTGTTACCATGATAAACCCTGCCGGTAATAATGGGCCGATCAGGATCTCCTTCCTCAAAATCAACAATGACCTCATGGCCGATACGGGGAATCCACATGGCGCCCCAGCCGGCGCCTGCCCAGAGCTGACTGACCCTGATCCAGCAGGAGCTTTTTTCATCTTTTTTGCCTTCCCGATCCCAGTGAAACTGAACTTTGACCCTGCCATGTTTATCTGTGTAAATTTCTTCACCGGACGGGCCGACGACAATAGCGGTCTGCACCCCTTCAACAACCGGTTTAGGGGTCAGACGGAGGGGACGGTAAGGAACTTCATGAGGAATGCAGGTAAAACTGTTGCTGTATGATGTCTCGGCGGAGCCGGTGCGATAGCCTGTCTGGCGGGCGCTGTGAGTTACCTCGGTCAGGACATAAGGCTTGTTGTTCATTTCATCCCGGTAATACCTTTCCAGGGTGAACTTTTGACCGGCGTTGAGGGTTCGGCAATTACTTAAGCCGGAAATAGTGGTGTTTCGCGCCTCTTCGGTCTCCATCCTGATATTGGCAAGACGGTTGCCCTGCTGCCGATTGGCGTATAAGGCCGGGTAATCATAAAATTCCCGTTCTCCGGGGCCAAGTTTTACCCGGCTGGCGGCATCTACCTTCAGGGCTGCGGTTGGTGTCTCAAAGTTATAATCATTGAGGGTAATTTTCCCTGCCTTTATAGTTTTTCCCAGCTCAAGATTGGAGATTACTTCGTTTTCGTGCAGGGCGTCTCCGGTGAGGGCATAATATATGATTTCGTGATCATCGCAGGCTTGATGTTCCGCTGGTGAATCCGTAATTATCATGGTATGGATTCCGGCCTCATGTTCAAAAAAATAAAAAATTCCCTCCTCTTCCATGAGACGGGAGATAAAATTAAAATCCGTTTCCCGATACTGCACACAGTAATTTTTTTTGTCGTATCGACCGTGAAGCTTCAGGGTAAAATCATTAAATCCTTTTTCATTAAAAATTTTTTCAATGATTTCCGGGACGCTCAGTTCCTGAAATATACGGAGGTCGGCAGTCTGGGTCAGGAGCCAGGCCCAGGGAACCATAACAGCGGTATATTGCGAAAAAATGAATGCTTCTCTTTCGCTTTCACCACTGTCAATCTGAAAAAATGAAATGATAATTCCGTTGAAATACCGCCGGCTGCCGTCTAACAGGCTTATATTGACTGAAACGTTTTGTCCTATGATTTCTTCAAAGTCAATATTGTTATTCTCCGAAATCATGGTCAGATTATATTGAAAAAGGGTGGAAATACTCTCGCTGCCGTTAAATTCGGTTAATAGCAGTACATCCGGCCCCAACGGAGTGACAAGTTCTAGAAATCTGTTTTCCTGGGAATACATTGACGTATCCTAAAAAAAAGAAAAAATGATAATGATAGGAAATTGCTATTCAGTATCCCGCAGAAAAAGTGGATACAAGAGGAGTCATCTACAAAGAATTATTCAATAAATTTATTCCTAACAACAAATTTTCAAGTTGTCAATTAAAATTTACTGACCGATAAGATGATAAGAAATCGCTTTTCAGCATCCTGCTGAAAAGCGGGTACAACAAGAGATGATCCTCAACAATCACGTCTATTATTTAACCTAATGGCCGCTTTTCGAATG
>JANTGB010000339.1 GCA_024763115.1 Desulfobulbaceae bacterium
CGACCTGATCACGAAAATCTACGGCACCCTGTAACCAGTTACAATTACAGGGGTTAGCGAAGTTATAGCGCTTACCCCATGAGTAGTTACAAAAAAAGTATTAAGTCATTTGGAATCAACTATTTTAACTATAAAAAATAATAAACCAAGCCCATAACAATAATACAAAATGCCCTGGTAAACTGGCTCACCCCGACCAGTTCAACAGCCAGCTTCGGATTAAATATCCCGACATAGTAAGGGAACTGATGACGAATGGCCCGTATCGGGGCAGCGAGGATGTTTCCAGCCAGCAGGGCCAGGACAACATCACGAGCCCCAAGGCTGTTGTCGGCCAGCAACACGCTGGCTGCGGCCAGGCCGGCGGAAAATTCCGCTGTAACATGCAAAATTACAATAGACAGGCTTTGGGGATGGAGCCAGCCTAAAAGCCTGGTTTGCGCCATCAATTCCTGCAGATTCTGAAAAATGCCATAGCGATTCAGGACAAAAAAGATAATGTAAATAGGAACCAGGAATTTAATAATTCGCGGTATTCTTTTTTTCAGTCGGCGCAGACTTTTTTTCCCTGCCTGTTGCCAGCTTGTCGATTTTTTTTCGCTGAGCGGGATTTCCCCGGCGCTGCCGTCAAGCAGCAGACGACCGGCCACCACAACCAGCATAGTCTGTAATACTGCGGCCCCAAAGGTAATTCCCACATATTGCAGGGCTGCGGCATGAATAAAGGGCAGGGTTAAAAAAAACACCGTGGGCAGGTGCAGAAAAAAACGGGGCAGCGAGTTAAAGAGATTTGCCAGCACCAGTTCCTTTTTGCTTATTTTTCCCTGGTCAAAGGCCTCGGCCAGCATGGTGTTGGCCGAAACACCGGAAAAAAAGGCCATGGAAAAACTGGCCCCGGTAATGGCTGACAGCCTGCCCAGCCTGATCAGGGGTCGGGCCAGCACAGCCAGCCGATTCGTCCAGTTCAGGGCTTCGAGGAAATTGGCAACGACCAGGCCCAGGGAAACGAAAAAAATAATCCTGATAATCGGCCATAGAAGCCTGGGCCAGATCTGTAAAAGGAGGTCTGTTTCCATATTCCTCATGTTAAGGGCACGACGGAAATAAATTCACATTTATTTCCGCTCAGACCCTAAGCCGAATGTCTATTTCAACATGATACCATGCTGATTGGCTGCATCTTTAATATGCGCGACAAAAATATCGGCAAAATCGTTATTCTCGCCCAGGCCATGGAGAACCGGCTGGACATCATAGCCTTCTTTTACCAGGATTGATATCCAGGAATCCGGTTCAGGGCCGGCCATATCATTAGTGGCATGGTCGCCGGCAACAATCATAAAAGGTTTCAAAATAATTTTGCCGGTTTTGCCGTAAGCGATATGACCTAATAAATCTTCCAGACCGGGTGAGCCTTCAACCGTACCGATAAAGGTTTTAACCTCCGGATACACTTCACGCATTTTTTTCTGGGTTTCAGCGTAAATGCCGGTTGACCAGTGTTCATTACCATGCCCCATATAAACCAGCATGGCATTTTCTTTTTTTGCCAGCGCCACATCCGCAGCCAGAGTCTTTACGGCTTTTGCCATGTCTTCATGATAATCGTAAAGGTCACCGGGCATTCCCAGGGCCGGACGCCCCATAACCAGATGATCAAAAGGACGCCATTTTGCCTTCATGGTATGGATTGAGGCCAGGGCCTGGACATAGCTGCTTAAATCATGGGACTGCTCCATGAAAAACATGTGAGTGGGCTGAACAATAATGTTGCGGTAACCCTCTTCCCGCAAGTCACCGATAGTGGAAATTATGTTCTTAACATAAAGTATATGCCGGGGAATCCCCATCTGCAGCCAGTGAGCCTCATCCTTCTGCCGTTTTTTCCAGACCGAACGGATAATATTAGAGGTAAAAGTAATGCGAACCTCGGTCTCAGGATAAGCCATTTTTACCCTGTCGTAAATATTGATAATTGATTTTACCGCAGACGGTACGGTTGTGCCGAAGCCGGCAATGACAATGGCATTTTGAGTGTTTTTTACGTTTGCGGCATGATGCCCCTCGCTTGCCGGGGCGTTTCCCGCTGCCAGCATAACCAGCAGTATAGTCAGTGGCAGAATTGATTTTATTTTGTTCATCATAATTTCCTCCGTCTTCATAAAAAATTTTCGGCCTGATAAAATCAAAAAAAATCCCCGGATCAACTATATTGATCCGGGGATTCCCTGATTTTTCCACGAATAGAAACGCTGCCTCGTGGCCACGGAGACAACATCTTTTTTTTCAGACAGGTCTTCTGACTTCCAGGTAATAACCTTTCCGCCGCGCCTTCCCGTTTTTAAACAGTGGCATTCTGCGGCATCCGTCCCTGGTTACAGCGGCGGGCCCGTCCCGGATTTACACCGGGTTCCCTATTAAACTATAAAAGCATCTGAAAAATTTTTAAATACATTTAACAGAGAAGCTGTCGTGATTCAACTTAAATTTTTTTGTCTCATTTGGCCGTGTTCCGCCCGGAGAACTTCCCGCCTCGAAAAGAAGAATCAACGGTCAACAAATTTTAATTGACAACACAATAATTTATGGTTAGGAATAAAAATTGTTAAGTGATTATTGTGGATGACTCATTTTATGGTAAGGACTCACTCAAAAATAAATTAGTAGAGATAAGGTATAATATGGACATTTAGAGAAGTGATCTAATTGCATGCAACCGCAGGCGTAGCAGGGCTACGTTGAGGATTGCATAATTGCAGATCGCTTTTCTAAAT
>JANTGB010000340.1 GCA_024763115.1 Desulfobulbaceae bacterium
CTTCGCCCGTTTCGGCGTGATTCACATAGTATACTATAGTGAACACGCCGAAACGAACAAATCCGGGGCACTATCCGAACATTTAAAGGGGTAGAGAGGGGTAGCTTTTACCCAACCCGAATATTTACACTTAATGATTGCAAATCTCAGTATTTGTAACTGGTTACAGGGTGTAGTAGATTTTCGTCATCAGACCGGTGCCGCGTATTAGTCATACGTAAACCGGACTGATGGCGAAAATATGCGGTACCCTTATAGCAGTTACTTTATTTGTTGTGAATATTTCCTGAAATTATATACTAGATAAGAATATTTTTTGAAACCGCCTTTTGCAGACTTTTTCATACAAAATAAACTTAACGGCTCATACAGGCCCATAATCCGAGCAGACATGCAACTTCTAAATAACGAATTATACCTGCTTGATCTTCTGGTAAAAACCCGGCTCATCTCGCCGGAACAGAGAAAAATGGTCATTACCGGCATGGAGGTTCAGCGCCAGAAAATAGTCCGGGCCATGCAGGGCAAAGGCGGCGTCCCCTTAAAAGAAATAAGGGACAGTATTGAGTTAATCGATATTATTCTTTCTTTCAAGCTCGAGTTACCGGGGAAAAAGGGAGTCAACCTGAGCGAAGAAATGATTATCCGGGCCGTGGCCGCCGACCGTAAACTACCCTTTAAGAAACTTGACCCCCTGGAACTTGACCTCGATGTCGTCACCAAGACTATCCCCCAGTCCTTTGCCGTCAAACATCTTATCCTGCCCTTTGCGGTCAAAAACGGGGTACTGCATGTAGCGCTGTATGAACCGGATAACGTCACCGTGCTGGAAGAAATTGAACGGGCCAACCAGATCAAGGTTAAGCCTTATCTCAGCTCCAGGACTGATATCCGCCGCATGCTGGCCGAATTCTTCGGCTTCCAGTCTTCCATCTCCGCAGCTGAAACCCAGATTGCTTCGCCCATGGTTGATCTCAGCAATCTGGAACAGTATGTTAAAATTTCCTCGTCAAAAGAAATCGCCTCCTCTGACCGGAATATCAAGGCTGCGGTGGAACATCTCTTCAACTATGCCTTTGATGAGCGGGCCAGTGATATTCATATTGAGCCAAAAAGAAATGTCTCACGAGTCAGGCTGCGGATTGATGGGGTGCTGCATACCATTTATGAACTGCCCAAGGTAGTACATCAGGCTATTGTTTCCCGCATCAAGACCCTGTCGCGCCTGGATATTGCCGAAAAAAGACGGCCTCAGGACGGCAGGATCAAGGTAGAGCATGAGGGGGTTGAATCGGAAATCCGGGTTTCCACAATTCCGGTGGCTTTCGGCGAAAAAATAGTCATGCGGATTTTAAGCTCAACCGTCATTTTTCAGGATATCAGCAAAATCGGTTTTTCCAATCGAGATTTTACCATATACAAATCATTTTTCGAATCACCCCACGGCATTATCCTGATAACCGGCCCCACGGGCAGCGGTAAATCAACCACTCTTTACTCCACCCTGAAGCATGTATCTTCAGATAAAATTAATATTGTCACGATTGAAGATCCGGTGGAAATGGTGCATGACGATTTTAACCAGATTGCGGTGCAGCCCCAGGTTGATGTTACCTTTTCCTCTATTCTCCGCAATATTCTCCGCCAGGATCCCGATATTATCATGATCGGTGAAATCCGCGATCTGGATACGGCGGCAAATGCCATCCAGGCTGCGCTTACCGGGCATCTGGTTTTTTCAACCCTGCATACCAATGATGCGATTTCCGCTATCAGCCGACTGGTTGATCTGGGAGTCCAGCCTTTTCTGGTCAGCTCAACCCTGCTTGGCGCTATGGCTCAGCGCCTGGTGCGGACAATCTGCCCCCATTGCGCAGAATCGGTGACAATTAAAAATTCCATGCTGGCCCCCCTGGGCTTTCCTGTATCCCCGGACAAAGGCGAAATTCAACTTCGCAAAGGCAAGGGATGCCGCAAATGCCGGGGAACCGGCTACCTGGGCCGCTGTGGAATTTTTGAAATTTTCCCCATGTCCGGCAAATTAAAAATTATGGTAAACCAGGGCAGTTCAATTAAGGAAATTGAAACCCAGGCAATCGCAGAAGGAATGACTACTCTGCGGCAGGATGTCTGGCAAAAGGTGAAAAACGGAATCACCACCTATGAAGAGGCACTGCGGGTCTGTGGCGCTTCCTGAGTATTAAAATGAGTAACTGCTCACATGGCACCTGATATTTTCGCGATCAGCCCGGCTTACGTATGACTAATACGCTGCGCCGAGCTGATCATGAAAATCTCAGGCACCTTGTAAACAGTTACAATTACATGGGTTAGCGAAGTTAGGCGCTTACCCCGTGAGTAGTTACTAAAATGAAAAACAAAAAATTCGGCAGAGTACTCGCCAATAACAAAAAGGCCTATCATAACTATCATATTGATACGGTAATAGAGGCAGGCATGGTGCTGCTCGGGCCTGAGGTAAAATCCCTGCGGGCCGGACGGGTTAACCTTAAAGATGGTTATGCCGCTATCAAAAATGGCGAGGTCTGGCTCCATAATGTCCATATTTCTCCTTATAAATTTGCCTCATATGCGGCCCCGAACCCCTTGCGGGTACGCAAACTACTGCTCAATAAGCGGGAGATAAAAAAACTAATCGGCAAAACCAGAGAAAAAGGATTTGCTTTAATCCCGGTTAAGATTTATTTTAACGATAAGGGTAAAATTAAACTGGGTTTGGGACTTGCCAAGGGTAAGACTCTGTATGACAA
>JANTGB010000341.1 GCA_024763115.1 Desulfobulbaceae bacterium
GCTTCGAAGTCCCAAACGAACGAATCTAAGGCACTGGTAAACACTTACAGGACTGAAGGTTATCGTAAATTTTGTGCCCTGGTGAACGGTTACGTAATTACGGAAAAACCAACCTAACCGGAAGAGCCGACAAATCAACTTATATCGTAACTACTCATGGGGTAAGGGCTCGGTAAGAAATAACTTGGTGTTTTTCGCGCCTAAATGTGTTGCAGATTCAGCTGAACAGTTACGATTTAAGAAAAAATGCCTATTCTCGGACAACCTCCAAGGTTTTCTATCTGGAGAAAACAGACCTGCCGTCCTGCCCTGAAATCTTTTGCCAGGCACTGAAATCCAGCCACTTATCACAGCTCCAGCTCTTGCTCCAGCAGAAGGCTTCAGCTGATTTGCCGTAATAACTGTTATTGTCGATATGATGCGGGGCCTCGTCGCCCAGTCGCGGATTTTTTGTTACCAGAAACAATTTTTGATTTTTATTGGCCAGCATGGTGTTGCCGGTAACCGTGCAGCCAGCGGCATTTTTGTTTACCGGAAAAAAGACTATCTGGGCGCTGTCCCAGGAGGCGTGGCCATTATTCGCCAACCGGTTATTTTTAAGCAAATGACCGGAACCGCTTACCGCTATCCCGGCAAAGGAATTATTTTCTATGATATTGGCTTCAATAAGCAGCGAATCAGTCCAACCGTCAGCCATGATGCCGCTGCTGCGCAGTCGTCTGTCGCCGCAGTTGCGAATGGTATTTCCCCTGATTGTATTGCTGCCTGCCTGGAGGGTATAAATTCCGGCCGCATCATAGGACAAATGATTGGCCCCGCTGACAATATTGGCTTCGATAATATTATCGGTAACAGAAGCCGGATCTCTTCCACTGCTGAGGCTGATCCCGGCTGATCCGGAATTACTGACAATGTTGGCAAAAATCCTGTTATTCCGGGATCGGCCACCTCCTTCCGCATAAACGGCTATGCCGTTTTTTAAAACCGTATCCACGACATTAGCGGAAATTATATTGCCGGAGGAGTTAAAGAGCAGCAGACCTGTCTTATGCCCCCTGCTTCCGGTGCCGAATATATGAACATTAGAGATTGACACGCCCTCGGCATTCATCAACAAAATTCCGCCCTCATTACAGCCGCGTATTGTCAAATCGTGAATTTCAACATCATGCCTGTTTTGTATCTGCACAGCGTAAGCCTGACAACCAACCCTTACCAGAGGTGCCGGCGGCTTATCGGAAAATATATACAGCCTGTTTTCCCGCCAACACCAGAACCCCGGCTCAGTCAGACCGTCAAGGCTGAAAACCGTCTGCGGCATCCCGAGGCCCGCAGGCCATTGTTCTTCCCTCTCCTCCGCCGCTTGCCGGACATAGACATTTTTATCCTTGCGGAAATTAAAAAAGGTTATTCCGGAAACCGTGTCCTCTGTTTTGCCGGTGACCAGCAGATTCGCATAGACATCATCCAGTTGTAACAAAACAGCGCCAAGAGCCGGGGATGCAGGTATATGAGAAAATTTAAGGGTCGTAACGGCAGGCCGGGGCTCACTTTTATACAAGACTACGCCGGGCTCTCGTTTCAGGGAAATAGAAAAAATATTTGTCCGAATCTCCGTCCACTCGCCCTCTACCCCGGCAGTGCAGTCAAGCAGGGGCAGTGGCTGGTCGGCATCTCCATAGGAGCTGAAGATAACAGGCTCAGTCCCGGTGCCTGAAGCCCGAACAACCAGAGAATCATGCCAGCTTTCACCACGTTTGAATAAAACCTTGTCACCGGGAAGCAAAAAAGCCTGGTTAACCTTATCTATACCCTGCCATGCCCCGGCCGGAGAAGTTCCGGTATTGGAGTCATTGCCCGCTGAAGCATCGACATAATAGGTTGCGGCCCAACCATTATCGACAAAAACAGCGCAGAGATAAATGATCAACAGCAGCTGCTTGGCCACTATGGGAGCAATCAGATCCATTTTATCTTAAAGAGACCGAAAAAGGCCATTTTTATCAAAAGCAGCCCATGGCGGAATCGGCTGATCTGGGTTGAACCATAGGTTCGTTCCCGATAGCGAATTGGTATTTCAACAATGGACAGGTTCAGTTTGGCGGCACCGAATAAAAGATCAAAATCGCCAAAGGGATCAAAATCGCCAAAATATTTTCTACCTTCCTGTATTTTTATATAATCCTTACGCCAGAGAACCTTGGTGCCGCACAGGGTATCACGAATTTTTTGTTCAAGAAGATAGGTAAAAACCCGACTGAAAAATTTATTACCCAGGGTATTTAAAAAACGCATAGCCTCTTTTTCCATGCGATAGACGAGCCGGGAACCGTTAATAAATTCTCCCTTTGCGGTAACAATAGCCCGGAAAAATTTAGGCAAATCCTCCGGCGGCACGGTCAGATCGGCATCAAGAATCATCAATATATCATTTTTTGCCGCCCCGAACCCCTTGCGAACCGCATCCCCTTTGCCTCTGCCGTCCTGTTTAAGCACAGTGATATCCTTGTCCGGATATTTTCCCTTTACCCGCAGACATTCTTCAAAGGTGCCGTCCGAGGAGCCTCCTTCAACAAAAATAACCTCCATCTGTTTACCCATTTCCGGGGTTCGCGTTATAGCCTGCTCAATATTTCCTTTTTCATTCCGACAGGGGACAAGCACTGTACAGGTTACATCTTCCGGCCTTTTTCTCTGTTGCATGGGCCTTGAGACCAGCACTTCAGTAAGAGCCATTTTCCAGAATAGGGGCATATTGGCCAG
>JANTGB010000342.1 GCA_024763115.1 Desulfobulbaceae bacterium
AGGTCGCCGAACCGACAACAGAGATGAGTTCAGTCTGGGGCATTGACCGGGCGAGTTATAAAACCAGCCAAGTCGGCTTAAAAGATAAAATTTATACTGACCATGCCTTTTGTCTGCCCGAACATTTCGAGCCGCAAATAGCCGCAGATATCAACGACAGGCAGGTACGAACTGGCCGGGCCGTGGTTAATAATTTACTCGAAACCGCAAACAGCCGCTCCTCCCCACCTCTTGATCTGAAAAGCACCGGGCTTGTTCTTGCTACCTCATGGTGCGGCCCAAGTTTTTTTGAACATGATTTCGCTGATTTTTTATCTCAATATTCAGCTGAGTACGCGACAAAAGAGCAAGAAACCGCTTACTCATGCGAGCTGCAGCTAAAAGAAATAGCCAAGGGTCTTGCCGGGCCTTTAGTCGCTGTTGATAACGCCTGCGCCGCGTCTTTGTACGGACTTGACATCGGCGTACAACTTATCAAATCAGGCCGGGCCGCAAGCATTATCCTTCTTGGTTTAAATGTCTCCTTATCTCCTTCGCTGTTTATCGGTTTTTCGCGCCTTGCCGCTCTTTCACCTACGGGAACCATCTTACCCTATTCGGCAGAAGCGAACGGTATAATGGTTGGAGAAGGGGCGGGTGCTGTTTTGCTGGAATCAATGGCAGACGCGAGGAAAAATAAACGGGAAATTTTTGCTGTTATTCGTTCTCAGGGCCTGTCGGCGGACGGTTCGGAAAAATCTGTTTTTGTGCCGGGAACTCAGGGGCAGAGGCTGGCTTACGAGCGAGCTTACCGGGAGCCGGATTCGGCTCGGCTCGATTATCTTGAAGGCCACGGCACCGGAACCCCTGTCGGCGACGGGGTGGAAATTCGGCTGATGAGTGAATTCTTTTCCGGGAAAACAGCCCTGGGCCGAAAAATTCCTCTTGGTTCGGTAAAATCCATTATCGGCCATACCCTGGCCTCATCCGGCATTGCCTCTTTGATCAAGGCAGCGCTTATCCTGAAACATAAAATTATCCCCCCTCACATAAAGGTAAAAGCGCATGAACAACTGGCGGACAGCTGTTTTTATCTGCCGCAAAAGCCCGAAAAACGGCCTGCGATAAATCGTCCGCGCAGGGTGGGAATAACCGCGCTGGGGTTTGGCGGAGCAAATTCTCATCTGGTTCTGGAGTCCCTGGCCGAAAGTCCTGTTGTCACATCCGCCCGGACCGGCCCGCCTTTATCAGAAAGAAATTTTACAAAAATAGCGGTTCTGGCAATGAGCTGCAGGTTCGGCGGGATGGAAAATACCTGGCAGTGGCGGGACAGGATTACCGCAACCGCTGATTCCTGTGAGACTGACGAAAAAGACAGCGCCCAAAAAGCAGGATTTGTTTTTCCTGCCAAAACCCGGATAGACAGGGCCGCGGCAGGCTGCGGAACCGGCATCCTGAAAAAAATCGATCCCTTTCAGCTTCTTGTTGTTGACAGTATTAACAATCTTGATATAGACAGGCATTCCGTTGATACCGGCATAGTCGTCTGTGCCAATCTCGGCGGCAGGCTCTCCCTGGAAATAGTGCGGCGGACTGATCTTCTCCTGGGTAATAAAACCGATCTTTCGTCAGCGGAAATAAAAAAAATCGCCAATACCATAGGCCCGGAACCCTCAAGCGAGTCAATAGCCTCGGGAATGCCGACAATGTGCTCCGGGTACCCGGCTTTTTTTTTCGATATAAAGGGCTTTCATCAGACTGTTTCCGGTAATGCCGGTATTTTCTGGACATTTCTTTCCCTGGCAGACAGGTATCTTTCCTGTCGCTGCAAATGCCTTGTCCTGGCGGCCGGGCAGATGATAAAAAACGGGGTTGAATTTAAGCAATATTCACGTTCAATATCAGGGGCGGATTTTTCTCTTGGTGAGGCTGTTGCCGCCTTTAAACTGAAAAAATTGTCGGACGCCACTGCGGATAAAGATCGGATTATCGCCGTAATCAAAGATATTGTTCACGCTGATGAAGCGGCCGATTTTAGCGCGGCCTGCCGTGTAGCCGGAATCGCTCCCGGCGAAATCGACTATCATGAGATTAATCAGCTTGCTCCCGGCTTTGTCGACCATGATCCCAAAAACGCGACCCAGTTTTATAGCGGCTATCTAACTGCGGCAACCGGAGTCGAATCATTATCCGGGGCGATTTTAAGGGCTGAAAAGTCAGCGGCAATTGAAGTATGGGACGCTGACTCTTATGTAATGACCATATTTATTGATATAAAAGAGAGGCTGGTGGAAAGCCTGCCCATGGTTAATCCTTTTGAACTGACCATTAGCAAAAATGGTCTACCGGACAAAAATAGCGGATGGTCGGTTCCCCGGCGCGTTGAAAGCCCAGACTACCGATACGGGATAATTGAAAAATCAGTAAAAGAGACGGAAAACCTGATTCACGACTATTTTGCGGCTCAGAGATCTGCTCTTACCCAGGCTCTTCATCAAACCGCCGGATCTTTCCCAATCAATCCTGAAAATATCAAATTGTCAGCTTCTGCTGACTCAAAAATTATAAAAGATATCGGAACAGAGGATGAAAATACCCTGATCGGCACCTTGATTGTAAACGAAGAAGATCCTTATTTTTTCGATCATCCGCTGGATCATGTGCCCGGAATACTTTTGCTTGCCGGTATTCAAGAGTTGTTGGCGATAATCAGCGGCAGTGAACATGGTACTGGTTCGCG
>JANTGB010000343.1 GCA_024763115.1 Desulfobulbaceae bacterium
TTTCTTGTTCCCACGCTCTGCGTGGGAACGTATTTTTGTTTCTGCCGGTCTGTGCGCACAGACCGGCAGTTTTGTTTTATAATTATTTATTGTCTGCTGTCGCAGGATGTGTTACATGCTAAATATATGATCATCAGCTTTAAATACAAAGGTTTGGCTGAATTATTCGAGTTGGGACGTTCCCGGCGGGTTTGCCATAATTTACCCACACGTACATTAAGGCGTCTGGAGGCTTTGGATCAGGCCGAGCTGTTAAGCGATTTGAATGTGCCGGGAGTTAATTTTCATGGACTTTGTGGTAATCCCGGGCGTTATAGTATCCATATTAATGGCCCTTGGTGTTTGACTTTTGAGTGGCATGATGGTGAAGCGTTAAGAGTTGATCTTGAGCAACACCATTGAGGTAAAATTATGGGAGAATATTTTGTTAAACGTCCCTTGCGACGCTTACCTGTTCATCCAGGTGAAATATTGCGGGAAGATGTTCTGCCGACTATGGGTATATCAGTTAGCGAAGCTGCAAGGCGGCTGAGAATTTCCCGTCAGCAGTTATACCGTATTTTATCATGCAAGCATCCTATAACAACGGATATGGCGCTCAGAATCGGCAAGTTTGCCGGTAACGGGCCAGGCCTCTGGATGCGTATGCAGCAGGCGTATGATTTATGGCATGCCGAGCACCGGATGAAAGACGAGCTGGACAGGATTGAGACGGTTTTAATAACCAGTCATGCCGATAACCTTCTATGAAAGTAATTTCTCAATGAATAAATACAAACCAACATTGCTGCTGATAGTATTTTCCCTCCTTTTTATTACCCCGGCCCAGGCCGCCGACCAGTGGAACAAGGCCTTTGATTTCCTCCATAAACGTTTTCCGCCGGTCTATGAACAGCTGGGCACGGTGAGCGAGATGAATGGCGACCGGGTGGTATTTGTCTTGCCCGAGGGCAAAAAAGCCCCGGCCCGGGGCATGGAGCTGCTGGTGACCAGCAAGGATAATCATCCTATTTATCTCCAGGAACCGTCAACTCTGATTAAAGTTGTCTCGGTATTCGGGACAAATGTTATTGCCGACAAGGTGATGATCGTGGGCAAAAAACTGCGTCCTGGTGATAATATCGTTATTCCGGCCTCTCCGACCATCTATCTTTATACCAATGTCAGGCTCAAGGATTCCTTTGCCCCTTACCAGGATTTATTAAGCGGCCTGCTGGAACGAAATTTTGAAGTCGTCGAGTTGACCAGCCCGGAAATAAGCGACAGCCCCTCCCGTTACGGCCTGCTGGCCCGGCTGGAAGAGAGTGAGAACTCCCTGGTCTGTAAGATGCAGTCAATTTATTCAAAAGACACGCTGTTTTCCCTGTCCGCTCCCATTGCCGGCCCGGTTCCGCTGGTGCGGGAAGCAGGGCGGGAAATCCAGCTGGCGGCCGTAAAACCTGCTCCTGCTTTAATTGCGCCGATGCAACCGGCTTATGCGCCGCCTGATGCCTCATATCCGCCGGCCCTTTATAGACAACAACAGCAGGAATCCGCCCGGCCTTTTCATGCCCGCACCCTGAGTCCGGCTGAACAGGAATTTTATAAATTATCAGGTAAAGACTATAAAAGAATGGTCATTGCCGATCTTGATGCTGATCAGCAAAATGAGGTATGCCTGCTTAATGAGCATGGTGTTTTTATTTTTCATTTCAGTACCGGCCGACTTGAGCCGCTGAACCAGTTTACCTTTGCCGGCGAGGTGATCCCTCTTCATCTCCACAGCATGGATCTGGATGGCGACGGGGGAGCTGAACTGCTGGTGACTTTAACCAGACAGACAAATTTTGCCGACAGTACTGATAACCAGTTATGCTCCATGGTATTGACCTGGAAACAGGGTAATTTACTGACCATGGCCCGGAATCTCCCTTATTACCTGCGGGTGATTGAAGATCGGGCCGGTCGGCCTCTTGCTCTGGGCCAGACCCAGGAACCCTATGACCAGTATGACGGCCCCATTTTCCGCCTGGTTTATGATTATCATGATTCGACCGTGAAAAAAGGGGAACTGTATGGCCCGGCCAAGGAAATTTATTCCCTTTACCAGTTTAATTTTGATCCGACCAATAAAGATCAGATATATATAATTGAGCCTTCCAACGAGGTTTACGGCTATTATGTGCCGGAAGAAAAGGTCTATGCTATAAGTCCCCGTAAATACGGAGATTATATGGAGGTGGCCTATCCCAAGAAGTTAAGAGAGGCTGAGTACAACCAGGGTGGGTTTGACAAGCAGACCTTTAGGCTGGTCTTTGCCCCGCGCCGTTTTATTCTGGAAACGGAATATGATAATCAGTGTTTCCTGATTAACAAGGAGAGAGAGCCTCCGGCCTCATCAATAGTAGATGGTACTGTTAACCGGGTACTGGGCAGGACAACCGGAGGGGAGGACTCTGTTGTCGGCCTGACCTGGCGGAGCAACCAGATTGTTGAAACCTGGCTGTCAAGCGATATTGCCAAGGATATTATTGATTTTTATTTTGCCGGCGACAAGGGGTATATCCTGGTTCGCGACGCCAGGGGTGAATTTTCCGTGGAGGCGATTCGCTAGGATTGTGTAGGGTGCGCACTGCGTACCTTCCGTAACCGTTCACCAGGGCACAAAATTTACGATAACCTTCAGTCCTGTAAGTGTTTACCAGTGCCTTAGATTCGTTCATTTGTGCCTGCGCAGCAT
>JANTGB010000344.1 GCA_024763115.1 Desulfobulbaceae bacterium
TGGTGCTATGTAAGACAGGCTGATCGCGGAGGTAAGCACCCTTAAAAACAGGGCATAAACTTCGACTCCGAATATGCGGTGCCCTGTGAGCAGTTACTCTTGAAGAACGATTTCCTGTTATTATCATTCATCTTCAAAATGGGGCTGGGGGTACAAGCAATAGGAATCGAAAACTTCAGAGCGAGAGTATTTTGCCCCGCCACATGTTACCTCCACTGTTAATGTAAACTCAGGACGTCTTGTGAATACTTTTATCTCCCAAGGTGCGTCGTCAAGTTGTATGATAGTCCCATAGTCGATGCTCCAGTTATATGTTGCGCCGGCAACTACAGGTACAGTCCTGTAATGACCCATATTGTGATTTATTGAACATGGAGCCAACAACTCATTGATATCTAGGTTGTTAAGGGCTGCACAAGATGATTCTTCGCATAAAAATCTAACCTTATAGTTGTTGCATTCTCCGTCAGGTTGTTCTTGATTAACACATACAAGTCCTACACTTGTAGCACAAGTAACCTTTTCCGAAGAATAAGACAGAGAGTTTCCATTTGTTTCACGGCATTCGATACCTGTAGGAATATCACAGAGATCGCTTCCAGGGTTTTCATCAATAAGATCATGAAGTGTTTCATAGTCACCATTACCACTTGGAAAGTCACGGTCATACCACTGTGTCCAACCGGCGAAAGCTGATGAAGCTGATGAACAAGCAAACGCGAATAAAAAAAAGATTATGTATTTTTGCATTTCTACTCTCCTCCCCATTTTGAAAAAAAGGCATTCCGTGGGGTGTTCAGAAAACCTAACGACCTTTATCTTTGCTTACTAACGTGCTTTTTTGTAGTATCTTAAGTGAATAATGTGTTATTAAATAATAATCTACTGATGGATCAACATATTGATTTAACAATTAAATATTTTATATAATTGCTATATTAATTTGCAATAAAGGCTTTGTCAATCAAAAAACAATACAATTATTCAGTTAGGGATGAAAAACTGCTCTAAACACCGATCTGCAACTGTTCGGAGGTAAACGAATGAAGTGAGACTCCGTGAGGTTCAGCTGCGCGTGATAAGGCCGGGCGCAGCATACTAATGTTATGCAAGAGAGACTTATCGCGCGCAGGTAAGCGCAGACTCCGGATGAAGTGCGGCTTAATAGTTACATCTCTGTTATTATTTGAACGTAACCGACTAATCCTGCGTAGGAGCCTTTCAGCAGGCGATTTTATATTTAACAATCAGAATCGAGACAAATTTGTTTATGAAAAAATGATAAACGCCGAATTATCTCAAAAATAAATTGACAAGCATGAAAGATTTACGTTATATGATCAGTTTGTTTTCATTTAGGATCATGGCTCAGAGGCTGTGAATAATGATCTATAAATAGCTATTAAAAAAGTGGAGTAATTATGATTGAGGTTGAAGTTCGCGGAGATATCGAATACGCCATTCGGCAATTAAAGAAAAAATTGCAGATGGATGGGATGAAAAAAGAATTAAAACGCCGGGAATATTATGAAAAACCAAGCGTTAAAAAACGGCGTAAACAAGCCGAGGCAAAAAGAAAATTACGCAAACTCATTTATCGGATGAGAAGAGAGGGATAACCACTTTTTCCGGATGAAAACCAGGCAGAAAAAAAACAACCGTTTACCTTCTGAATCATCTCCCCGGTCAACCACGAAAACTCCGGCGCAGGAAAAGTTTTATAAGCAGTTTTATCTATGGCAGGATATGTTTCTTCATTATCTGGCTGCGGAAAAAAGACTGGCGCCCAACACCATACGATCATATCATTCCGATCTGGTTTTATTTATAGATTTTCTCACCAAGAGTCATTACCGTAAAGGCCGGATAACCTCCGGTCTTTTGCGGGAATATCTGGCTGACTGTCATCATAAAAATATTTCCAGCCGCACTGTTTCGCGTAAAATTTCCTGCCTCCGTTCCTTTTTCCGTTTCTTAGTGGCTGAAAAATTTATTTCCGAAGATCCTACTGCGGTTCTTGATCTGCCCAGGCCGGGCCACGCCCTGCCCAGGGTCATGAGTGAGGCCGAGGTCAGCAGACTGCTGACTGATCCGGAAAAAATATCACCGCTTAATCTTCGCAATAATGCCATGCTCCATCTGCTCTATGCCACTGGGATGCGGGTTTCCGAGCTGGTCAATCTGGAAACGGCGGCAGTAAATTTAAACAATGGTTATGTCAGGGCAATAGGCAAAGGCGACAGGGAAAGGCTCATTCCTTTTGCTGATGCCGCCAAAGAAAAAATAAATAATTACCTGCGGGCCGGGCGCCCTAAACTGCTTAAAAACAAATTTTCCGACTTTCTCTTTGTTACCGGTCAAGGAAAAAATATGACCAGACTCCGCTTCTGGCAGATTATCCGGGAACGGGCTCTGGCTGCCGGAATCAGTCGGGATATAAGCCCCCACATCCTGCGCCATTCCTTTGCCACTCACCTGCTGGAACATGGCGCTGATCTTCGTTCGGTACAAATGATGCTTGGCCATTCCGACATTTCCACCACGCAGATATATACCCATGTGGACAACAGCCGCCTGAAAGCCCTGCATAAACGCTTTCATCCCCGGGGTTAACAGATCTCATGGATGTAATTACCACCCACCTTAACGCGGATTTTGACGGCACGGCATCCATGCTGGTCATCAAAAAATTATATCCCGACGCCATCCTGGC
>JANTGB010000345.1 GCA_024763115.1 Desulfobulbaceae bacterium
AGGTCTGGTTGGCTCGGAGGCTTGAAATATCGCAACCGGCTGTCAGTTTAGCAGTTGGGCGTGGTAGAGCTCTTGCTGAAGAAATGGGTTATACTCTGGTTGACCAATGAAAACTTATAATCTGAAGAACGTCCCCTATTGCCATAAATCGTCTGGCCCAGCGCTATGTGCTGCTTAAAACCTCAGGCGCTGTTTTGCGCCGAGAAATAGAGCGTTTTCGCCGGGAAAATCAAGACCCGGTGGTAAGAATTGCATCCGGCTATTTCCGCAGTTTAACCTTGGAGAGCTTCACGGCCCTGGAGGTTGATGAGGACGATCAAGGCCAACCAGCTTTAGGCGGCGTGTGAGAGGGCAGATGGGTGGATTCGGAGCCATGAGTTCCGGCACCAGGGATCAGCTTTATCTGGCCCTGCGCTTGGCCTCCCTGGAACATCAGCATGAATCAGGCCCCTTGCCGCCGTTTATTGTTGATGATATCCTGATTAATTTTGATGATGCCAGAAGCGCGGCTACGTTGCGGGTCTTAGCCGGCCTGGCCGAAAAAAACAGGTAATCCTCTTTACCCACCATAAACAGATTCCTGATGCTACCGACAAAATCGGTCGGAAGGACATGGTAAGAGTTTATGATCTGACGGCTGGCCCCCATGTTGAATAAAATTATAAAAATATGGAAAAGGAGTTTTTATGCCGGACAGCAGTAAACCATGTGTTGCTTGCTGGCAGCCCATTGACAATAAAGCTCGTGTCTGCCAGCACTGTGGTTCGGCCCAGCGAAGCCATGTTATTAATATTATTGCAACGGCGGTTAAGTGGGCTGCCGGACTGACGGCAGTCCTGACCCTGGTTGTTGTCGCCTCCCAGGTGCGCAGCCTTGTGGCTGAATGGCAAAAAAATGACAAGGTGGTCAGCGACTATGTGTTTGCTGCCCGTCAACAATTTGCGGTCGGTGATAACAAAGTCAGCCAGGCCTTGCTTGTCAAGGCGGAAAAGCTGGCCCCCACTAACATGGATGTCCGCAATCTGCGTCTTGAAATTCTAATGGACAGCCTACGCACCTTTTTAGCTTCCAGGCCCCATGATTTTGGTTTTGTCGAAATGTTTAAGAACAGGGATCAGCAGGGACGTGTTGATTTTATCTGGCGTATCGGCAGCAATTACCAGGATGTCCTTGATTTTATGGAAAAGCAGGAGATGGAGCAACTCGTTGCCCTGGGGGTGCTTCATGCGTCCAAGCAGAGGCAATCAACGCTTCTTGCCCATCTAGCCTGGCTTAAACTGTTGCAGTTTGCTGATGATAAAACTGATATTGACGCCTTATTTGCCAAGGCCCTGAAAAAAGATCCTGACAATATTTATGCTAATGCCCTTTATGGGGCATGGTTATTGTCGTTACGAAATTTTCGTTATGATGACGAAGAATCTGTTAAACAGGCATGTTTTTATTTTAATACCGCCTTAAAACATAATCCTCAAGAGCCTTGGGTATGGTCATTGTGGCATAAATCCTTAAGTGTCGCTGGATTTGGAGCTGCCAGGGTTGAACGATTAAAGGTAATTTCCGACATGCGGGAGCGGGGCGTGGAAATCGGCAGCTCTTTAAGCTGGTCAGTGCTGCTTGATGTTTTCGGTTGCTGGTATGATGAAAAGTCTGAAACTGCTGTGGAGAGTCAGCGTCTGGCCAGGGAACGGTTTTCAGCTGATGAACTGCTGGAACTCTTTCAATGGCTGGCAACGCGGGCCGGTTGTATGCCGCTGGTAGACAATATCGCGGCAACCGGCAAGAGCCCGGATGTGTCTAAGATCAGACTGATCTATGCCCTGGGTTTGCTGCATGAGGGAGCGGGAAATTTGGACAAAGCACTATATATCTTTTCCAAAATAGAATTCGAGCAAAATAGTTATACCAGTACAGTTGTTCAAAAGGCCATAGCTCGGGTGAAGCGCAGGATGTAACAAAAAAACCACATATAGTACAGCAGTTCGCAAGTATAGCTAAAAGCGAACTATAGCTTCATTTTAAATTAATGCTTTCAAAAACTTTTTTAAAATTTCAATACATACAATGGTTAATTATTATTTTATTATAATCTATAACATGCTGAATTGACGACATAAAATAAAAAGAAAAACACTATTTTTCTCTTGAGATTTTTTTAATTATTTCAAATACTTACAAAAAGGGGCCCCAAAATGCGTAAACACCTCAATGCTGATACCCTTTTTTATTCCATGCGTACTTGTTTTGACAAAATTACTGATCATCGGCCAAGTGCTTTCGACATATCCCTAACAGATGCTTTCATGTCAGGGACGGAAATAGGGAAACAGGGGACGTTCTTCAGTTTATAAGTTTCTTTTATTTTGCGTCTCTTTTTGATAAGAAAAACAGATGCTACGTAAAACGAGAATTGATGCACCGGGGGCTTTTCGTCATATCATTGACAGGGGCATTGAGAGGAAAAAGATTTTCAGAGATGACTCCGACTGCGTCAAGTTCCTTGAACGCCTTGGCGTTATTATTTCAGATACGAAAACAGACTGCCTTGCCTGGGCCATTATCCCGAACCTTTTCCACTCCTGCTGCGTACCGGCGTCACCCCGATCTCATCCGTAATGCGCCGGTTGTTGACCGGATACGCGATATACTTTAATCGGCGTTACCGTCGTAGCGGCCATCTTTTCCAGAATCGT
>JANTGB010000346.1 GCA_024763115.1 Desulfobulbaceae bacterium
AAATTATTTCTCATATTAGAGAACATGAAGAAAAATGTCCCTGGCATCAGGTCAATGAAATTATTAAGGCCCGGTCAGCGGCGGAAGATGATGCGGAACAATATCAAAAACTGGGAAAATTAAGCAAAACCGATCTGGCAATTCGCGGCAGAGCCATTGAGCTGTTCCGTTTAACTCTGGATCAGGAGTTGTTTTATTTCGGCAGGCCTGTTTTTCAGATTATTGAAGCTATGAAACGAAATTCCCTTATCTGACAGGAGCAAAGCGCCGTTGACCTCCGGCATCACAGGCCATGAGAGGCAACAAACGCTTTAACCTTTTCCCGGTCAGCCGCAATTACTTCACAGCGGCTCTCTTTCTTGTCTAATCCCTGAAGACTTTGCGGCAGCTCAACCGGCCGACCTGTTGCTCTGGAAACCGCCTCGCCGAATTTAGCGGGATGGGCGGTTGCCAGACATACCATAGGGCAGGAAGAATCTACAAAGGTCTGACCGGCATTAACTCCCACTGCCGTATGGGGATCAAGAACATAACCATATTGTTCAAAAAATGCTTTTATCGTAGCGGCTGTTTCCGGCTGAGAAACGGTTTTTGATAAAAAGTTTTTCTTGATTATTTTTTGTTGTTCAGGAGTAAAAGCCAAATATCCCTTGCGGCTGAAGTCTGTCATGTTTTCTCGGGTTCTGTCCGGATCAGCTCCATTTAAATAATAAAGAAAACGTTCAAAATTACTGGCTACCTGGATATCCATTGACGGGCTGCTGGTCTGCACGACCTTGTGCGACAACGAGTATTCACCTTTATTAACAAATCCGGTTAAAATATCATTTTCATTAGTGGCCAGAATAAGGCTGCGAATATGACCGGGCAGAAGCGTCCGGGCCACATAACCGGCGAAAATATCGCCAAAATTGCCGGTTGGCACAGCAAAGTCAACCATTTGCCCATTGTTTGTTAATTTCAGGGCCGCGTAAATATAATAAACAATCTGGGCAACAATCCGGGCCCAGTTGATCGAATTTATCGCTCCCAGATGATGTTCTTTTTTAAAGGAAATATCATTAAAAATAGCTTTGACAATAGCCTGACCGTCGTCAAAAGAGCCCTGGATCGCCAGATTGAAAACATTGGCATCCATTACCGTGGTCATCTGCAGTTCCTGAATGCGGCTCACCCGTTTGTAAGGATGAAGGATAAAAATATTGATCCGCTCGCGCCCCCGGACTCCGTAAATGGCAGCACTGCCGGTATCGCCGGAAGTAGCGCCGAGGATATTCATTTTACCGCCGCTTTCAGTCAGCAGGTATTCAAAGATGTTGCCGAGGAACTGCAGGGCCACGTCCTTAAACGCCAGAGTAGGGCCATGAAATAATTCCAGAATATGGATATTTCCATGCTGGACCAGGGGAGTAACCTCCGGATGGTCGAAAACCGCATAGGAACGGTTGACAATATCTTCCAACTGTTGAGCGGGAATATCAGTTATATATAATGACAACACGGCAAAAGCCAGTTGTGGATATGTCATACCCCGCCAGGCGGCAATCTGCTCTTTATCGGCAACAGGTAATGATTGCGGCAGCAGCAGGCCGCCGTCCGTGGCCAGCCCCATCATTACCGCTTCCCTGAAGGATACAGGTTCTATCAACCCTCTGGTACTTATATATTTCATGATGAAGTTACCTCAACCCGTGGCGCCTCATGCCATAACCCTTCCAGATCATAAAAAGAACGGGTTTCATGATAAAATATATGGATAATAATATCGTTAAAATCAAGCAATACCCACAGCCCTTCCTGCAGCCCTTCCGTGGTTGCCTCACGATTTCGTTTTCGGCTGAGTGTGTCGTTGACCGCCTCGGCCAGGCCCTGAACATGACGGGTGGAACGACCGCTCATAAGAACAAAATAGTCGGTAAAGGATGACTGGCCTCTGACGTCCAGAATAATGACATCTTCGGCCTTTTTGTCCAGAGCTGCCTGACTTGCCGTTTGTGCCAGCTCCAGACTGGATTTATTACGATATCTTTTTTGAACCTGTTTCATGTTTTCTCCGGTTATGCCTGCTGGTAAAAATCAAAAAAACATCTGCCGGCCAAAGCCGCTCATAAGCGGCGCCAAAATGAGTGGCGCCAAGTTTTGCACTAGTGGTAAAATTGGCAAGAAAGATATGCTTCCGAAAAACCGCCGAGGTTTTGGCGTCCGACTTAATGCGATTGTTCGCCTGGCCTTTTCATTTGATGAGCAGCCATATATTCAGTTACTGCTTGCGCTAACAATCCGGATCGTGATTCACCGCATTTCTTTACGTAATGATCAATAGTTGTGAGCAATCTCTCTGGAAGGGTAATATTAATACGCTTTGATCTTAAAGATAACTTGCTCATGTCAATATTAATTAAAGCCCATATACAATCCTGATAATCTGGATTTTTTTTATACTCTTCGATAGACGATGGTACCGGCACCGGCTCAGCGTCCATTAGAAGACCCTCAATATGGCACTCTGCCGCTTCCTGGGCCATTGAAAGAGCTTCTTCTACTGTTGATCCGGCGGAAAAACAACCCGGAAGATCGAGAAATGTGACGCCGTAATCTGAATTTTCATCTTTATGTAACGCAATTGGATATTTCATTTTTGTTACCTCCATTTCCAACCGGCTTGTCGAAATATATTCCGAAGTGT
>JANTGB010000347.1 GCA_024763115.1 Desulfobulbaceae bacterium
AATGCCGGAGCTACAGTAATTTCATCTTCAGGTTGCAGAGTTCCGGTCCAGAAATCACGCAGGCGTACCGGTTGCATATCCCGGCTGTTGGCCCAGACTACCAGCCAGTGCAGGGTATCGCCCTTGCTGTCGATAATATGGCGCAACCATTTACGCAGCTCAATCAGTTCACTGTTAATCTGTTCCGTGTCCCGGCTCCAGAGAAGATAATAGAGATAAACGTCAGCCATCTGCTGTTTGATTTCCGGGATCATTGCAGCGGAATTATTGGCGATAAGCACCTTGTACGGCGGTTGCGGTTTGCCGGTCAATGCTGCCGGTTCCCTGGTTTTCAGCGCGGTTTTGAGCAGGTTTATTCTCCTGACCAGATGAGTGACATATTGACTGTACTCTTTATCAGGTGTGGCCGGTGAAAAATTTGTCATCCTGTTTTCCATATCCCGGTCAAGGGGGACAAGGTAGCCTTCCCTGAGCTGGTGGCTGTAGTGTTTTTTAAGTTCCTGTTCCACCCTGATGCTTTCATTTAAACCAAAGCGGGGGATCCACCAGCCCTGATTTTGTTTTTCAACCTGCAGAATGGCCCGGCGGAAATTGTTCATGGTGGCCACATCGCTTAAAACTTCACCGCTGATCAGGGCCGGTTTTAAAAATTCTTCGGAAACGCTGCGCATGGCCTGCATATTTTTGACAAAGGAAAAGCTGAGCAGACCGCAGATGGCGATAACAATTGCGGCCCAGGAGGTAAGCCCGAGATTCCTGGTCAGACGGCTCCACTCGATAGCCTTCTGGGTCGGGGCAAAAATGCCGCGATCCCTGGGGAGAATTTTGCCGAAAAAATCATGGAGAAACAAACCCTTGCTGGTGCCGGGCAATACCTCGCTTTCACCGATAAGGCCTAAAGAGGCCAGGAAATGGGAATAGGGGGTGCCTTCCTGGCGACCACTGCTGAAGAAAATACCCCGGAGAATCGGCGTTTCCTGGTAGGGATTTTCCTGAAAGGCCCTGGTTATAAAATTTTTCAGCCCGGTTCTGATCTGGGAAAATTCGTCGGGAAAAAGAATAAGAGCCGGATCAATAATTTTAGCCTTGGCCTCATGGAGCAGGAGGAGACGGCAGTTGCGTAATCTTTCGTCAATGGAGTCAACGGCATGATTTTCCAGGCTGTCGGCATCTTCCTGGAGGTTATGGTTGACAAGGCCCATGGCCTGGGTGAGGGAGGCTTCGGGCAGGCGGTCGCAGAACTGGGTCATGCCCTGGATCATGTCACATTTGGTAACCATGACATAAACCGGGAATTTGCTGCCTAAAGCGAGCATAAGTTCGTCTATTCTGGCCCTGATTTTTCTACCGTCCTCGGCCAGGGCTTCAGGGGAGGATTCCAGGAGTTTATCAGCGGAAATAGTAACAATCAGGCCGTTAAGCGGCTCTTTTTTTCGATATTTGCTGAGCAGGGGCAGGAAATTGCGCCATTCATCGGTATCGCGGCTCTCGTCAACCGGAATAGCATAACGCCCGGCTGTATCAATGATAATAGCCTGTTCAAAAAACCACCAGTCACAGTTGCGGGTACCGGAGATACCGCCGACTTTGGCGGTTGCCGCCGCAAAAGGCGAGGAGAGTTTCGCGCCTTTTATGGCCGTGGTCTTACCGCTGCCGCTTTCGCCGATCACCAGATACCAGGGCAGGACATAGAGAGGATTGCCTGCTTTTTTCAGGTGAGAATTTTTCAGGGTGGTGATTGCCTCTTTCCAGCTTTCCTGCATCTCCCTGGCCTGATCTTTTTCTTTGTCAGCCATGGATTTCAGCTGCATTTCATCCTGCTGAATAACCTGGTTGACAAAATCATCCTCCTTCCGTTTATCCAGTATCTTTTTCAGGAAGATAATGCCGACAATTATACCGGCAAAGCCAAGCAGGATGAATAAGCCGGTCCACCAGGGCCAGTTCAGGCTCAAGACAATGCCGCAGATAATCAGGACAAGCAGTAAGACCCCGGTGACAAGTAGAGTTATTTTGGCAATTTTTCGAATCATTTTTTTTCAGCCCCTCTCACGCCTTATTAACTGATCTTGGTCAGCAGATTTTCGCCGATATTACTTAAAAGAAAATGGTAAACCACAAACAGGATGCCGAGCAGGACAACAGGAGCCGTCAGCAGAATAACGGCATAGGGGGAAAGTCCTGATTTCTGCTGTTCACTGCGGGTTTCCTGTTCCGACGGATAGGCTTCAGGGAAAAGTTCCGTTCTCTGCAGGGAAGGAAGGCCCATGGAAGAGCCCATCAACATTTTAAGATTGGATGTCTCCAGTTGTTCGAGAAGCATTTCGTCACCTTTATTACAGTATCGCCCCTTGAATCCCATGGCCAGGCAGAGGTAAAAAATTTCCCGCACTTCCCGCTGCTGCGGCCCGAGTTTGTTCAACTTGTCGAAAAATTCCTCACCCGCCTCAGTGGTGTTGTAATAAAGGCGCTGCAGCTGTTCCTTTTGCCACTGGCCCCGGTAGTCCCAGGATGAAGAGAGAATAGCCTCGTCAATCCAGGCGCAGACCGCGAACCTGCCCAACTGGTAATCTTCGGTCGGGAAACGATTCTCCTGCAGGCAGCGTTCACTTTCGGACAGCA
>JANTGB010000348.1 GCA_024763115.1 Desulfobulbaceae bacterium
TTCACCAGCACCTCATCTTTGCCCATTTCGGAGTCTCGTTCCTCGCTTACCTGCCTGCTTGAATAGCACCAGTATGCTGCGCAGGCACAAATGAACAGGTAAGCGAGGCACGAGACTCCGAATCTAAGGCACTGGTAAACGCTTAGAGACTTAAATATTGCAAAGATTTACTCCCTGATGAACGGTTACCATTTTATGATGTTAGGGCTCACGGGATAAGGGGAATTGTCAGTCCGACAAAATCGGCAACCTGTTCCGGTAACGCCTGGATTCGACTCATTTGCCGACAACACGCCGGACAAACTCCTTCATGTCTTTTCTAAGCTGTTGATATTGCTCTCGGGAAAGGCCGGCTCCCAGAGCAACCTTTTCAGCCATATCAGCGCTCAGAAAATCGCCCGGCCCATGAGCATCAGCATTAACCGAGAGTTTTGCCTGGGCGGCCAGGGCAATTTTCGCCACATGGCCATTGGTCAGGGAATGTCCCTTACGACCGCTTAATTCAATAAAGATATCTTTTTCTTTTGCCAGTTCCGCTTCTTTCCTGGTCAGGAAACCGGGATGGGCCAGAACGTCAACCCCTGCCTCAAGCGCGGCCAGGTTAGTACCGGGTTTCACCGGCTCCACAATTGTTTCACCATGGGCCACGACTACCTTGGCCCCCAGTTCCCGGGCAATATTGGTCAGCTCAAACATCTGTTCAGGCGGCACATGGGTCAGCTCAATACCGGGCAGTAGCATAGTGCTGGAAAAATGATTCAGGGCTGCCGCAACTTTGACCATGCGGGGAATAATAAAATCAAGGTTGGAGGAGTCGGCATGGTCGGTTATGGCCACGGCCTCATAGCCCAGAACCTCAACCCGGCGCAGATGTTCGGCCGGAACCAGTTCACCGTCGCTGAAAAAACAATGGGTATGCAGGTCTATCATATTCTTCTCTATTTGTAATTTTGATGATTTTGTAAAAACCTGTTTTACCATGAAGCACATGAAGGATTATGAAGAAAAGAAAAAGTGTAACTTCATGCCCTTCATGTACTTCATGGTGAGTTAAGACTTTTTACGAGTTCATTATTCTGGGGCTGGTTACACATATTTTCAGTCAGCAACTCTGACCGCGCGCAGCGAGTTAAAGCAGGCCTCGGTTATCTTTACCTCAAAGATGAGGCCCGGCGCAAGGTTTTCCTGTGAGTCAAAATTAACAATCTGGTTGCCGGTTGTCCGGCCACACCATTGCCCGGTTCGGTTACGGCTTTCGCCCTCAACCATGATCTCCATGATCCGGCCCACATATTCATGGTGCCGTTCCAGGGTAATTTCCTTTTGCCGGGCCTGGTAACGGGCCAGCCGTTCTTTTTTAATTTCCTCAGCTATGGTATCGGTGAATTCACATGAACGGGCCGGAGGACGACTGGAATAAATAAAGGAAAAACTGCTGTGATATCGCAGAGTTTCCAAAAGCTTCATGGTAGCGGCAAAATCATCCTCATTTTCTCCGGGAAAACCGACAATTATATCAGTAGTCAGGACAATATCAGCTCTGGCCCGGCGTAATTTCTCCACCTGTTCCAGATATTTTTCAATCGTGTATTTGCGATTCATCCGTTTTAAAATCAGGTTTGATCCCGACTGGACGGGCAGGTGAAAATGAGAGCAGAGGTTGTCAAGATCGGCAAAGCAGGCAATAAGTTCATCTGATAAATCTTTAGGGTTGGAGGTGGTAAAACGCAGCCGTTCAACTCCCTTAATTGCCGCCACCTGCCGTAATAACTGAGGAAAACCAGGGAATTCCCCCTTTTGATCATTGCCGTAGGAGTTTACGTTCTGGCCAAGCAGGGTGACTTCCCTGATACCATGAGCAACAAGATGTTTAACCTCAGCAATAATATCAGCGGCCAGGCGGCTGATTTCCCGGCCCCGGACATAGGGGACAATGCAGTAGGTACAGTAATTATTGCAGCCCTGCATGATGGTAACAAAGCGTTTATGGGGCAGGCCGCTGTTAATGTCGGGCAGAAAGGGCGGAATAACAAATGATTTGGAAAATTTGGTACAGTCAATTTTTTTTCTTTTTTCTTTCAGCTTTCCGGTCAGTTCCGGCAGCCGGTAGATGGACTGGGGGCCGATAACCAGATCAACATGGTTCATCCGGGAAAAAATCTTATTTCCGTCCTGCTGAGCAACGCAGCCGGTAGCGGCAATAATCATTTTTGGCCTTGTTTTTTTATATTTGCGCAATGCTCCCAGCAGGCTGAAGGCTTTTTGCTCGGCCTTGGCCCTGATGCTGCAGGTGTTGACAATGACCATGTCCGCCTGATCAAGGTCACTGGTCGGCTGGTAATCATCAGCCAGCAACTGGGCCATGATTTCGCTGTCGCGGTCATTCATCTGGCAGCCGAAAGTGGCAATGTATAATTTTTGGGGTTTATGGTTCATGATTGCAGGATAAAATAACATCTTATGATTCTAAAATGAAGAGATATAATTCTATATAACGGGGTATCCACTTAACGGTAACCGTTCACCTGGGCACAAAATTTACGATAACCTTCAGTCCTGTAAGTGTTTACCAGTGCCTTAGATTCGTTCGTTTGGGACTTCGAAGC
>JANTGB010000349.1 GCA_024763115.1 Desulfobulbaceae bacterium
GGTATTGTCCTGCTTGATCGCTGGTTTCCCCGGCCCACGGAAACGGCAATTTATAAATTAGAGGCGGAAATTCCGCCCGGATTTTCCGCAATATCAGAGGCTGATAAAATTTCATACCAGGATCTGCCCCATAAGCGCCGGGTAATTTTTTCCTTTGCCCATGCCCTGGATAATCTGCATTTTATTGCCGGGCCATACGAGGTAAAGGAAACATTATTTGGCGGTAATAAAATTCTCGCCACTTATTTTTTCAAGGAAGATCGGAAACTGGCCCCGGCCTATGCGGAAAAAACCAGACAATACCTGGAAAGATATGAAAAGATATTGGGAGAATACCCCTATCAGCGCTTTTCCGTGGTGGAAAACAGGCTGCCCACCGGTTTTGCCATGCCCACCTTTACCCTGCTGGGCCAGGCCGTGGTGCGAATGCCCTTTATCAAGGATACCTCTTTAGGCCACGAGGTGCTTCATTCCTGGTTCGGTAATGGAATCATGGTTGCCGACAATGGCGGCAACTGGTGTGAAGGGTTGACAACCTGTCTGGCCGACCAGGCCTTTGCCGCCGACCAGGGCAAAGATATCTCCTTTCGCAAAAATCAGCTTATTTATTATCACAGCTATGTGCCGGACGATAATACCATGCGCGTACGTGATTTCCAGGGGGCAAGCGACCACCTCCAGACCGCCCGGCATATCCGCAGCATAGGATATAATAAATGCGCCATGATCTTTCATATGCTGCGGAAAAAAGTCGGGGACAGGATATTTTACTTAAGCCTGGCTGACTTTTACCAGACCATGAAATATAAAAAAGCGGGCTGGAAAGACATCCAGGCTGCATTTGAAAAATTTTATAAAGATGATCTTGCTGCCTTTTTCAGCCAGTGGCTGGACAGAAACGATATTATCCAGCTTAAAGTTGCAGATATTGCCGTTGCCCATGATAGCGGCCGACCGATTATTACCTTTAATCTGTTGCAGGAAACAGCCGAACCTTACAAATTTACCCTGCCCCTGGTTATTAAAACCAGCCGGGGAATTTTTCATAAAAATATTTCCGTCAATCAAAAAACAACCAAAGTCACCATTCCCCTGGAAGCAATCCCTGAGCAGTTACTGATCGATCCTGATTATGATCTGATGCGGCAACTTGCCCCGCCGGAACTGCCGCCGGTCTGGTCGCGCTTTCTCGGAGCCGCAAAAAAAATTGCCGTGGTCAGGGCCGGGGATCAACATAAATTTACCCCGCTCATCAACTGGCTGAAACAGAACAATTGCCGGGTTGTAAATGATACCGAGGTTGAGGATAAAGAATTGTCCCAGGCCGCAATAATTTTTCTGGGGATTAAATCAACTGCCTGCCGCTCTCTGTTTGGCCGCCCCAGGCTGCCGGAAAACGGTTTTGTTCTTGAGGTACGCAATAATCCCTTAAACCCTGAATTTGTCGCGACCCTGGTTACCGCCCAGGAGCAAAAACAGGTCAGTCGGGTTATCCGTCTTCTCTCCCATTACGGCAAATACAGTTTTTTAAGTTTTGCTGATGGTAAAATTAAAGAAAAATCAATAGCCCCCAGCGATCAGGGAATGCTCTTTGTCCTTGACCAGCCTCCCAGAGGGCTTGCGGTCAGCCAGGCCGAAAGTTTTACCGATATTTTTGCCGGGATGGCGGATAAACGGATAATTTACGTGGGCGAAAGCCATACAACCCCGGAAGATCATCTGCTCCAGCTTCGCATTATCCGCGCTCTTCATGAACAGGGGCGGAAATTCGGCATCGGCATGGAGATGTTCAACCGGGACAGCCGGCAGGCCTTAGATGACTTTATTACCGGCAAACTGGCAGAAAAAGATTTCCTCAGGAAATCAGCTTATTATGATAACTGGGGTTACGATTACCGGCTTTACCGTGATATTCTCCTTTATGCCTGCCGTAATCAGATTCCGGTTGTGGGCCTCAATCTGGATAAGGAAATAGTCAGTAATACCTTTAAAAAAGACGGCATCGCCGGGCTTGCCCCCGAGGTCAAAACCAAGCTGCCACCGGATCGTGATCTCGGTAAACCAGGATACCGCGAACGATTACAGGCCGTTTATAACGGCCATTCCGGCAGCAATTTTACCGATGAACATTTTAACAACTTTGTCCAGGCCCAGTCCCTGTGGGATGAAACCATGGCCGAGGCTATAGCTGCCTGGCTGAAAAATAACCCGGACAAAAAAATGGTCGTGCTGGCCGGAATCGGCCATATGGTCAAAAACACCGGTATTCCGCCCAGGGTTGCGGAACGTCTGGCCGCTCCTTACGCTGTTGTCATGAACATTCAGTCCCAGCCGCTCGATGATAATGATGCCGACTATCTTTTCTTTCCCACCCCGGCTCCCGAAAACCCTTCACCCCTGCTTGGCGTCCAGATAAAAAAAGAAGATGACAATTTTGTCATCAAAGGCTTTGCCCATATGGGCAGTGCGGCGCAAGATGCCGGAGCTGAAGAGGGGGATATAATTCTTGCCATTGACAACCAGCCGGTCAAGGGAATCAGCGATGTCAAAATCGGCCTGGTATTTAAAGAAAAAGGCGACCATGTCCTGTTGC
>JANTGB010000350.1 GCA_024763115.1 Desulfobulbaceae bacterium
CGCCGACCTGATCACGAAAATCTACGGCACCCTGTAACCAGTTACAATTACAGGGGTTAGCGAAGTTATAGCGCTTACCCCATGAGTAGTTACAATATTGCAAAGATTTACTCCCTGGTGAACGGTTACTGAGGAACCAACAAAAACAATATGCTGACGGAAAAACAGGAAGAGATACTTGAGGCTGTCTGGTCTGCCGGAGAAAATGAGCGGCATTCTGTAGGCGCGGTTAAGAAAAGATGCGTTATCGAGTTTGACGCCGCTGATTTACGGGAACTGGAGAGCAAGGGATTGATTGTCTGCAATGACGATAAAATTTTATTAACCTCTGATGGAAATCCCCAGGCCGAAGGAATAATTCGTCGTCATCGGCTGGCCGAAGTCATGGTTTCCAGTATCCTGCGGCTTAAGGCTGAAGACATGAAAGAGGTAGCCTGCAAAATAGAACATGGACTTTTGCCTGAGGTGGAAGAATCCATCTGTACCCTGCTGGGTCATCCGGAAATATGTCCGGACGGCAAACCTATTCCCAAGGGTAAATGCTGCAATAAGGAATTGCGGGTAGTAAATAATGTGGTGGTCAGCCTGAGTGAACTGAAACCAAGTGAAAGCGGTCGGATAACTTATATAAAACCAGGCTCACATTCCGGGCTTCATCAGCTTATTGCTCTGGGGCTTAATCCTGGAGTTCAGGTTACGGTGCATCGTGACAGCCCGGCTTTTATTATAAAATTTGAGAATACCGAACTTGCTCTGGATAAAGAAATTGCCAAAGATATCTATGTCTGGAAGATTGGCGAAAATTAGGCTGGGCGGTGCGTAGAGATGGGCAATATGAATTTTTTGTCTTGCCCTGCCCATGATCTTAATTAGTAAGGATGCTTGCTGCTTCACCAGTGGTATAGTTGGTAAGAAAATGAGCAAGACGTTTATTCTGATCAGGAGTTAAGTCGGTGAACTGAATCCCTGTTCTCCTTATTATGGTTGAACTGGTGGGGTGGATAGGGGGGGTGTCGTTAACGGTTATTGTCCGGCATCCCAGTTTGTCGAGATAAAAACCATTATCACCATTTAAAATACCTATTTCAAATACTGATAAGGGCGGGTCATCCTTCTGCGCCAGATAACGAAATGAGAGGCCGCCTTTGCTGATGTTGATTATCTGACCAAATGTGGATGAATTGAACACCAGCACGTTTTTCATAACTTGATAACGTTTATGTTTTCTTCGTTCCAGTAGATTATTCTGTTGCATCTCATCTCTCCTTATCTCTTCCTGAGCTCATCAGGACGCTCTTGCCATTGCCATCCATTTTTTTTGCTATCAGTTTAATCCTATAATGATTGAGTTATGCCAGTCAACCCTAAAAAATGACTGGATCAAGTTTTTTTCGAGATAAGAATCTTGTGGTCAATAATGTATTTTTTATGTTAATTAATGACTCATCGGCAATAATATGTGACTTAAGGGCTCGTTCAAAACATTTTAAAAATGATTTGTAATTATGCAACCGGATCATTTTTTTAAATGTTCATCTTATATATTATCTCTGCGAGGGTAAGCGCCTAATATGTTACAGAAAAAAGCAAGGAATCGGCATGGTGGAAATAGAAAGAAAATTTATTCCCAGTCTTCGTGAAGGCGTAGAAATCGTCAAGATGATTTTTTTTAAGAATCTCAAGGATTATCTTGTCAGGGAATATCCCGGTGAAAAAAACTTATATTATGGAATGTTGGCCGGCGCTATAATTAATGAGCTTTTCGGAATTGAAAACAGTGATAAAAAATTTATTGATTTTGCCCGAAATAATCGGGAGATAATTAGTGTTGAGTTTTCCCGGATCGGCGAGCAGTTTTCTGATTTGCGGATTTTGTTGACTGACGCGTTGCGGATTCATTTTCTCTGTAATTATCAGGAAGGATTAGTTGAAGGTAATGAGGAAATTCTGAGCCGAGCCCGGGATTGCGGGATATTGCTGACTGAAAGGGATGTGCCTCTGCCTAAGGGTTTTATGCAGCTTGTTTACCAGGTGGGCAAATCGTATGGGTTGATTGTTCCTCAGTAATAACAGTACGCGATGCATGCCCTATACAATTTTTGGTAAATATTTGTAACCATTCAAGAAGAGGTTTTGTAAAGGTAAATATTCGGGTTATGTGAAAAACCTGTCATAATCTAGAACTGAATGTGGGTAGTGCCCTGTATTCGTTCATTCGGGTCAGCGAAGCGTACTGGGAGGTTGTCCGAGAATAGGTATTTTTCAAAAATTAGCACAGCCCTGTAGTTGATATTGCGAATATTATTTTTTCAAAATAACACAGAGTTGAGGGGAAAGGGCATTCTCGGACAGCCTTCCAGGGTTCTTCAGCCGGCCCGAATGGGTGAAGACAAGGTGCCACTCGAATATTTTTACTTATAAAGGAGTCAGGTAAAAAAGTAAGGGCCTGTAAGAAAATAACGTGGCTAATTCCAACCCGAAATGTATTGCAGGTTTAGCCGATTTAATGTTCACGAAACCGCAGGCGTAGCAGGGCTACGTTGAGGATTTTGGGGATATTAAATCGGCTAAAGATGTGATGCA
>JANTGB010000351.1 GCA_024763115.1 Desulfobulbaceae bacterium
TAGATGCAAGTTGTTTATTTCAAAGAAAGTTTTCAATTTCTTGCCATAAAAAACACGAAAATTAATTCTAAGGGACTAATGATTGCAAATCTCAGTACTTGCAACTGTTTACAGGGTGCAGGTAAGCGACCGGCGGGAGACTCCGATAGATTTTCGTCATCAGACCGGCGCAGCATACTCTTTTGCCATGTTAGACAGCCTGGTCGAACGAGTTAAGCGCAGCAGAACAGTTACCATTTTTTTAATAGTCAAGCCTTACTGCAACCTTTAATATTTTTTTCGGGGCGCCCGGCCTTGACATCTGGACGTATGAGAGTTTCTGCTGGTCAAGAATATGCCGCAGCATGGCAATATCGGACGGCGGCATCGAGAGTAGCAGCAGTTTATCTTGTACTATTTTATATTGCCATTTGCCGGAATGGGATAATTGCCGCAAAAAATTATTTTGGCGAAGACCATTCTTAATGGTAATGGTTACATCCGGTCGGAGCAGGCGGTCGGTATGAGTTGTAGAGGAAAAAGCGCTTAAATGGCTGCCGGTTGATACCGGGCTGACAAGCGGAACATCATAACCCCGGCTTGCGGGTGCTGTTATTGCCGGCTGGTAAAGGCGGGGCGACATATCCGGCACATATTCCGCCAGAGAAGGAATACCGGGATAAAAATTTTCCGGTTCGATTGCAACAGGCGGAGAAGTAGTTACTGCCTGGTTATCGATCCGGCTGATTACAGAGGAATTGCTTTGGGCCCGGCTTACCCTGAAAGATCCTGGTTGTTGTTCCGGCCTCAGGGGCAGATAAACCAGGGAAGCGCAGACAATGCCGACAACAAAGGTAGCAAGAATAGTGGTAAAAGCGGTTTGGGGCCGGCTGAAACCCAGCCGGTTACTGATCCGCTCAAGCAGGCCGGGAGGGGCAAGCTTGGCGTTAATACCGGGCAGCAGGTCGGAGGGGGGGGATACCATCGGCATATCATGAACAAACTGAACAGTATTTTTAAACTCTTGCCATTCTGCAGCGCAGGCCTTACAACGGCGCAGATGTTCCATCATTCTGCCTTTGTCCTGGGACGGCAGTTCCTGATCAAAAAAAAGTGAGAAAAAATCACGGCATTCCCGACAAGTTAGTTCCATTGATATTTCTCCATATTATAATAATTTGTTTTTGACAGACTGCAAACGTTTCTTCAAAGCCAGCCGGGCCCTGTTCAGTTTGGACTTAACCGTACCCAGGGGAACAGATAAAATTTTGCTTATTTCCTCATATGAAAGGCCCTGAATATCACGCAGGAGAATTATTTCCTTTTCGCTTTCATTCATTTGGGCGATTGTTGTTCGAACCATGGCTATCAGTTGTCGGCGCTCGTAATCTTTTTCCGGAGACCGGGAAGCGCTCAACTGTAAAGGGATATCGGAACTGTCCAGCGATTGTGAGGTAAAATATCCCTGTCTCTTTAATTTTTTATAGCGGTTGCGACAGTGATTTAAAGCTATCTGATAAAGCCAGGATGAAAATTTGTCATGTTCCCGCAGATTAGGCAGAGCCCGATGAGCAGTGATGAAAATATCCTGGGTCAGATCCTTGGCTTCCTCCTGATTTTTTACATAGTTAAAAGCCAGGTTAAATATTTTATTCTGGTAAAGTAGAACCAGGCGGTTAAATGCCTGACTTTCACCGCCGCAAAATTTGTCAACCAGTTCTGTTGTTTCTTTTTTTAACTCTTTCTTGTCTTGATATATAGTTTTGTTGCCGTCAGCAGAAACCATGTTGATATTTATCAGAGGTAGAAAAAGAGTGGAAAGTTCCATGAAAAATTATTTTGCCGGATTAGTGGCCGGCAAATCCGATTTTTTGGTTAGGGAAAAGTTGCTTGAAATGTTAATAAAACCAGAAAAAACAGGAAAGAACAACCGTTACCTTGACGAGAATCTGTTTTTTGAGTACTGATTGCAAGGGCTGGAAGGTTAAAAAATTGAACATAGACAGGACATAGAGATAAAAATTTTATGGAATTTAAGATAGAAAAAATTATTGATGATTTACGAAAGGTTGTCAAATTTAAGGATAGTACGGTTGAAGGGGATATCGTACTGATTGTAATTGAAAACCCTAAGGCCGTTTTTTATGCCCTGATTACGGATATTGAAAGAGATGTTAACAAGAAAGACGAATGGTGGCATGTAACATTTATGACCCTGGCCTCGGTCCCGCCGCAAAAAATAGTCTGGACTTTGCGGAATCCTCAGCTTTCCGGTCAGGAAATTTTTACTATGGGTGGGGAAAAACATTTTGTCAGGGCTGTTGATTTTAAGGTCTCCGGCCCTGAACCTGCCGGCCGACGGATAAAAAAAGAGAAAGATCGACCTGCCTTGCGGGTAGTCAAATAAATCAAATAGAGTAACTGCTCACAGGGCACCGCATTTTTCCGCGATCAGCCTGTCTTAATATAGCACCAGTATGCTGCGCCGGTCTGATCACGAAAATCTCCGGCACCCTGCAGGTAAGCGCAGACTCCGAGCAGTTACAAATACTCCAGTTTGCACTCATTAGGCGCTTA
>JANTGB010000352.1 GCA_024763115.1 Desulfobulbaceae bacterium
TCGAGGCTCAGGATATCTTTGAGCGCATCCCGAAAACAGGCGATGCCGGCAAAGACCTGCAGTGTAAACCCATGAAGATCGACTGGACCTTCTACTGCCACGAATGTGACGGCATGGCTTCCCTGCGTACCTGTCCGCATGACAAAGGCTCCAGGGTTATCCTCTCCGGAACCAAACTGCGCAAGGCTCTGTCTGAAGGCGCTGAGATTGTTGACCACTTTGGTCGCAACGAAGTTCTTGATCATCTTAAAGAATACTATGCCGGTCTTACCGAGAAAGTTGAAGTTAAGATGCAGGGCGCTGCTTCAGGTGACTCTATGTAATTTTAGTAGTTGTCTTACTACTGCTGAAGTTACTTGTAAAAGGAGGGGCCTTTATTGGGTTCCTCCTTTTTTTTATTGAAAGGTACAGAGTTCCGGATCCATAAATTCCGGATTCCGAATTCTGGATTTTGGATTCCGGTATAATGAAACAAATTGAAGTCGGTCTTGGTGAACGTTCTTATCCCATTATGATTGCAGCCGGATTACTGGCTGATGTCGGCGTTGATCTAAAACAGCGGAGCATTGCCGACCGTTACGTTATAATAGCCGACCAATATGTTGCGGATTTATACAGCAGGCAGTTGCTTGATTCCCTGGCTGCGGCCGGGATAAGCGCTGAACTGCTTACCTTTCCCCGAGGCGAGGCCAGTAAAAATTTGACCGTCATTAATGATCTGGCCCGAGCCCTGGCCCGGCTGGGCGTTGATCGTAAGGCTTGTCTCATTGCCCTGGGCGGCGGAGTTACCGGGGATATTACCGGATTTCTTGCCGCAATATACATGCGGGGCATTAAATTTGTTCAGATTCCCACTACCCTGCTGGCCCAGGTTGACAGCTCAGTGGGCGGCAAAACCGGGGTTGACATCCCTGAAGGTAAAAACCTGATAGGTTCCTTTTATCAGCCTCAGTCTGTTTATATTGATACCACACTTCTTGATTCCCTGCCTAAAGTCGAATTGCTGAACGGCATGGCTGAAGTCATTAAATACGGCATTATTTACGATGCCGATTTTTTCAGGTTTTTAGCTGATAACCGCCGGGAAGTTTTAAATCTTGAACAGAAAGTTCTGGCCGAGATGATAGCTACCTGTTGCCGAATTAAGGCGGAAGTTGTTTCCCTGGACGAAAAAGAGGCGGATTTGCGTCGTATTCTTAATTTCGGCCATACCATAGGCCATGCGGTTGAGGCGGCTTCTGATTTCAGGCTGGCCCATGGCATGGCCGTGGCCATCGGCATGGTTGCCGCCGCCGACATAGCAGCCGAACAACAGATGCTGCGCCGGGATGAGGCTTTGCAGATTTATGCGCTGATTAAAAAATATGGTCTGCCTGTTTCCGTTCCCCCCGACCTTGATCGTCGCCGAATCAAAGGATATTTGAAAACCGACAAAAAAACCGTTGGCGGAAAAGTATTTTTTGTTCTTCCCACCCAAATAGGCCTTGTTGAAATAACGTATGATGTGCCGGAAAAACTTATTGATCTTGTGTTAAAGTAAATTCAGAGCTGATCATAGGCTGCCTGTCCAGAGTCTCGCAAAGCTCGCTTATCCCTTCACGATAAGCCCGGCTTACATATCTATCCTGATGGTGCATCATCCATAAAATCTAATATGCTATGCCAAGTAAGCGTTCACCAGCACCTCATCTTCGCCCGTTTGGGCCTTCTCGAATAGCACAAGTATGCTTCGGAGTCCCAAACGAACGAATCTAAGGCACTGGTAAACACTTACAGGACTTAAGGTTATCGTAAATTTTGTGCCCTGGTGAACGGTTACTATGCCAAACTAATCGTGAAAACCTTCAGCCCTCTCCGGGCAGCTGCAAAATTATTTATTTTCTCTATATTTATAAGTCTCTTTCTGTTTTTTCTGATAATTAGTAACCTTGATTTCGCCCAGATATTTAGTTGCCAGAGGATATCCTTTTTCGCCCCATTCTTTGACTCCGCCTTTAACGAAATAAACATTCCTGTAGCCATATTTGTAAAGCATAGCAGTAAAATAACCGGCCCGATGTCCTGTCCGGCAGTATATCCAGATTTCAGTATTCGGATCAGTAATTTTTTTCGGGATACCATAGAAATGACCGGAATCTACATTATTGGCATCCTTGATATGGCCGGAATCAAATTCCCCCTCGGTCCGGATGTCAATGAGAACAGCATTACATTTGCCGGCTTCAACTTTCTGCCATTTCGCGTAGAGAGCATCGGTACCGACAATTTTATCATGGGGGATAACTTTCATCAAGTCAGCCCGAACCGCCTTTTCCTTATCTTTTAAAGGGTTGGCAGATGCCGCAGCAGCAAGGGAAAACATCATGACAACGGCCAGTAAAAGAGATAATTTTTTCATTTTTTCCTCCTTCAAAAATTGAATAAAAAAACTCAGGCACTGATAAATTATTTTAGTAACTGCTCACAGGGTACCGCATATTTCCGCGATCAGTCCGGCTTACGTATGACTAATACGCTGCGCCGACCCGATCACGAAAATCTACGGCACCC
>JANTGB010000353.1 GCA_024763115.1 Desulfobulbaceae bacterium
CGATTACTGGAAGTACCGGGCATTGCCCACAGAAAACTGGCCATGATCAAGGAGGCCTGGCTGGAACACCGGGCCATCAGGGAGGTTATGATGTTCCTCCAGGGCCACGGGATCAGCACTCTTTTCAGCGTACGGATTTATAAAAAATATGGGGACAGGGCCATAGAAATAGTTACAGAAAATCCTTACCGCCTGGCCAATGATTTTTACGGTATCGGTTTTTTCTCCGCCGACAAGGTGGCACTCAGCATCGGCCTGGCCCCTGACAGTCCAGAGCGAATTACTGCTGCCATAAAGCATGTGCTGGCTGCCGGCAGGGAGCAGGGCCACTGTTATTTAACTTCCAGCCAGATCGGCGACCAGATAAAAGAGCTGCTTAACCTGGAACTGGGCTTAAAGCTGAAAGAATTTCTCGAAACCATGCAGGCCGAAGATCAGCTCAGGCTTCGTGTCCTGGTCGATGATGAGGGAAGGAGCGAACCCTGTTATTATTCAAAAACTCTTTATTATGATGAACTGGCAGCGGCAAAAAAAATACGGCTCATGGTCTCTTGTTCGCAGAGCGATGAAAATAAAGAAAAACTGCGGAAAAGTATTGCCCCCCGGATCAGCCGCTTCTGTCAACTCAAACAGCTTGAACTGAGCCGGGAACAGATCAAGGCCGTGCTGGGTGTGATACCGGAGAGGTTTTCCATTTTAACCGGCGGCCCCGGCTGCGGCAAAACTACAGTTACCCTGGTTATTGTCAGGCTGCTTGAGGCAATGAACAAAAAAGTGCTGCTGGCTGCGCCCACCGGACGGGCATCTCAGCGGATGATAGAGGTGATTAATCGTGAGGCCATGACCATTCATCGCCTGCTCGGCTGGGCCGGCAGTGGGTTTCAGAAAAACGCGGATCAGCCCCTGGAGTGTGATTTTCTCATAGTTGACGAATGCTCTATGCTGGATATCAGTTTAACTGCCGCCTTGCTTGCCGCAGTGCCGGAAAACTGTCGGGTATTGTTTATCGGTGATGCTGATCAATTACCTTCAGTGGGAGCGGGCAATGTCCTGCGTGATATAATTGCCTCGCAGGCAGTCCCCTGTTTTCGCCTGACCCGGATATTCCGCCAGGCAGGTGAGTCGCTGATTATCAAATATGCCCACCAGATTAATAAAGGGCGAATCCCCCATATTGACTCACCATTTAAGAAACCGGAAATATGGCGGAATGCCACGGACTGCATGTTTATTGACGCGGATGAGGCGACTAAAGAACAGCTTAGTTTTATCAATCGGGCAAAATATTTTTTAGACCGGCAGGCCGCAAGACCGGAGGATGGTGATAATCCTTTTGAGTTTCGCACCAGAGAGACTATTACCTCGGCCTATGAACATGATTTTGTCATTCCAGCCAAATTTAAGCATGTTGAGCTTGAAAAACTACAGGAGGCCAAGGGCCCGACCGAAGAACTGAAAACAATTCTTAAAAAAATTCACCCTTGGTCTGCCCTGCATTTCAACATAACCGCAGTTCAGGCGGTTACCAGGCTTTACCGGGAATGGATACCAAAATATTTAGGTAATGACTGTGAAGTTCAAATACTCTCCCCCATGACAAGGGGCAGCCTGGGCACAGTCAACCTCAACAAGGTTATCCAGGCGGCTGTCAACCCACCCGGCCCCGGCAAACCGCAACTGCAGATAGGCGAAAAAATTTTCCGCCGGGGAGACCGGGTGATTCATCGCCGTAACAATTATAATCTTAATGTTTTCAATGGCGATATCGGGACAATCATTAAAATTGATAACGAAAACTTAAGCTGCGTTGTTTCCTTTTTCCCTGACAGGCGAGAGGTAACATATCAGAAAGAAGATATTTCCGAACTTGATCATGCCTATGCCATTACCATCCATAAATCTCAGGGCAGCGAATTCGAGGCCGTAATTATTCCGGTGCTTACCCAGCATTTCAAGATGCTCTACCGCAATCTGCTCTACACCGGCCTGACCAGGGCACGGAAGCAGGCTTTTCTGGTCGGGAGTCGCAAGGCCATGGCTATGGCGATCAGACAGCAGGATACCAGTAAGCGTCAGACAGCCTTGCGGCAACTGCTGGCTGCCGGCGGCAAATAAGGGTCATTATGTCGCAAAGTTTGGTATTGACGGGTGAAAACAACCCGGAGTTGGGCAGGCAAAAGAGATACGATACTCCACAGAAAGGGCTTTCTCAGACAGCCTCCCGGCATGCTTTACGGGCCTGAATGAACAAATATAAGGCCCTGCCCCAATATTTGAACCCTGGATTATTGCCGGTTTTTCGCATAATCCGAATAAAGAATGATGGTAAGCGTTCACCAGCACCTCATCTTCGCCCGTTTGGGCCTTCTCGAATAGCACAAGTATGCTTCGAAGTCCCAAACGAACGAATCTAAGGGTTCACTCAAAAATAAATTAGTAGAGATAAGGTGTAATATGGACATTTAGAGAAGTGATCTAATTGCATGCAACCGCAGGCGTAGCATAGCTACGTTGA
>JANTGB010000354.1 GCA_024763115.1 Desulfobulbaceae bacterium
CCGACCTGATCACGAAAATCTACGGCACCCTGTAACCAGTTACAATTACAGGGGTTAGCGAAGTTATAGCGCTTACCCCATGAGTAGTTACATTTTACGATTATTTAACGAGGTCTGTATTAATAAAAACCCAAATCATTAAAGGTCTGATCAAACTTAGTCTGGTCTTCGGCACTGGGAATACTTTCCTGTTCCCAGGTCTGCCGATTCCAGATTTCAAAAAAATCCAGCATGCCGTTCATGACAATTTCTTTTTTAATTCCTAAATCCGCCCTTAATTTGGCCGGCAGCAGGATACGGCCGTTTTTATCAAGCTGACAATCGCTTATACCACCGACCAGGTAACGAATCATCTGAACAACATGAGGAGACTTGTTGGGCATTTTCAGGAGACTTGATTCCCGTTTCTCCCATTCCGAAAAGGGATAAACCCGCAGGCAGTTATGCCAGACAGGAGTGATCATCAATCTTTCATCATAGTTGCGGGCCAGCACATCTCGAAACCTGGCAGGCATATTTAGCCTGCCTTTGGCATCTATGTTATGCTCAGACCGTCCTCTGAAACGATTTAAACCACTTTTTATCTGTAATTCACCCAACTTTAACAGCTCCGCAAAATCTGTTTACACTTTCCGCCCACATTATGACACTCTTAGGCTGTTATAGTTAGAGAAATACAGTAATGTCAAGAAAAAATATTTTTTAAGCTATCATACTATTTTTATTGACTATACATAAACATATCAAAAAGCCATACCACAGGTGGTATATTTTAAATTACTTGCCCACAATATAAAGTGCCGCTAAATAAATATGCAAAAAAAATATCCATTTTTTCTTCAGTGTCATGAAGTGGGGCACAAAAAAAGGCCGACATTGCATAAGCAATATCGGCCTGAAAATTTCTACTTTTACAAAATCTTTTACAAACCTGCTTCCCTTAACTCCTTAATTAATTTCTTCTGTTCATGGTTGATATTTTTAGGAACCTGAACGGCAATCTCCACCAGCAGATCACCCCTGGTGCTATTAGGCCCAAGAGGCAGCCCTTTTCCCTTTAAACGCAGTCTGCCATGTTCCTGCATACCGGCCGGCACCTTGACTTTCAGCTGCTTGCCGCCCAGGGTAGGGACATTTATAACCGTGCCCAGCACGGCCGCGCTGTATGGGATATGATGTTCAACCAGCAGATTGCCGCCCTCCCGCTTGAAGCCGGGGTGAGACTGAACCTTGACCCGCAGGTAAAGATCACCGGGCAGCCCACCTGAAGGCGAAGCCTCTCCCTTGCCGGAAACCCGTAATTTTTTACCACTCTCAATACCTGGGGGAATTTTTACTGATACGCGATTCCCGGCCCGGCCGACCGAAATAATCTTTTCCGCGCCGGTCAACACCTCATTTAAGCTTACCGGCAACTCCATGGTCAGATCCCTGCCCTTAACCTGTCGCTGTTGCTGAAATCCACCGCCGCATCCGCCGGAACGACAGCCTCCGGAACCTCCCTGCTGAAAAAAAGCATCAAAAGGAGAGCCGCCCCCTCGGCCTGAGGTATGAAAGGAAGTCTTGAATCCGCCGCCCATGCCGCCGAAGTTAACCCCGAATTCCCGCAGGATGGAACCAATATCGGAATTGCGGAAGATATCTTCCTGCGAAAAACGCTGATGAAAATCAGTTGAGCCATAGGTGTCATACTGCTGCCGCTTTTCATCATCGGAAAGCACGGCATAGGCCTCATTGGCCTGCTTAAATTTTTCTTCCGCCGCCTTATCGCCCTTATTGCGATCAGGATGAAACTTAAGGGCCTGCTTCCGATAGGCTTTTTTTATTTCATCTTTTGTGGCATTCTTATTTACGTCGAGTATCTTATAATAATCCATAGCAAATTAGAGAAGGGGCTATCCGCAGGGGCACCCACAAGGGGTGCCCCTACGCACCAAGTGGATACCCCGTATTAAAGATTAAAGGTTATCAGGTTATGGTTTCCGGGAGTCGGAGGAAATATAAGTATGAACATAAGGAATCGCAAGTCCCGGCCGGCAGTTAATAGCTACCCGTTATTTATCCGAGGTGAACAATGTCCAGCAGCATGTCAGTTTTTCTTTTTCCCGCCGGCTTCATCACCGGGACGCTTATTACCTGGTTTATCATGAAAAACAGGGCAACTCTCCTGCTTGAAACGACCAGACTAAACTTAACTAATGAAATAAACGGGCTTAAGCAGCTACTGAATTCAACAACAAAAGAACTTGACGCGAAACAGGAGACAGTGGAACAATTACAAAACAACCTTGCCAGGTTGACTGACATCAATTATCAGCACCGGCAAGAGCTGGCAGTGGCGGAGCAAAAATTAAAAGAGCTGACAAAAATTGCCGGGCAGTTACATAAGGCGGAAGAAAAAATTGAAAAAACAAAAAACATTAATGCCGCCCAGCAGGCCAGAATTGCCGAACTACAGACCAGGCTTGAGGAAGAACAGCATAACAGCGCCGAAAAACTGCAAAT